>JAGFXQ010000217.1 GCA_017861355.1 Bacillota bacterium | reverse complement strand
TCACGGATGACGCAGGCAACGCCCAGACTGGTTTTGGCAAATTCAATTAAGAGATCCATATTACTGATCTCAAGAATGTGCATAGGCTCGATGGAATTGGATTTAAAATAGTGATCGATATATTTCCTGGAGACATTCTCTTCATCCAGAAGCATAATATTAGCATTGGAAAAGATGTCTTCGCTATTTTCACGGAGCTTAAGGTTATCCAGATAAGACTTCGTCGCGACGAAGATATCCTGGATGGGTCCGAGGGAATGAAAATGGTAGGAATCATTGTTCGGATTTGCAACCAGACCGATGTCTAAGGCATTATTCTCTAACAGCTTCATAGTATGAGAAGAGGATTGGTTATCAATTGTAATCTTGATGTGAGGATTGGCTTTGACAAAGCCGTTCAGATAGGGCAAAAGAAGATACTTACATAAGGTAGAGCTGGCTCCGATCCGCAGGTGACCGATTCCTAAGTCATGTACATGCCTAAGATTATCTTCACCGGCCTTCAGAGTCTCGAAGGCACTTCTGGTGTATTCATAGAGAAGCTTCCCTTCGTCCGTCAGTTTGACGCCTCTGGAGCTACGGATGAATAAAGTAATACCGAGATTCTCCTCGAGACTTTGGATGGATTTACTGACGGCCGGCTGACTGATAAATAACTGCTTGGCAGCCCTCGAGATATTACCGGTCTCCGAGACACAATTAAAGATGTAGTATAAGGACAGATTTTGCTCCATTGCAAACACTCCTTTGCCTATGTAATTAATATATAACGTTTGGTTATAACAGATATTAAAATTATGTATTTTAATTATAACAGACGTTATGATAAAATGGCAATAGAAATATATAACGGAGTAACACAATAAAATCATCTAGTCGGAGGTAACGTAGGAATGAATTATAACATCGCTGTCATTCCCGGGGATGGAATTGGACCGGAGATTATTACAGAAGCAAAGAAGGTACTGGATCGAATTGGAGAAAACTACGGTCATAGCTTTCAATATACTGAGGTGCTGATGGGTGGTGTATCCATTGATGCGACGGGTGTTCCTTTGACAGAGGAAGCATTAGAGACAGCAAAGAACAGTGACAGTGTGCTCCTGGGAGCGGTTGGCGGCAACGTGGGACAGTCCAACTGGTATAACCTCCCCCCTCACTTAAGGCCGGAAGCTGGGTTGCTGGCGATCCGTAAGGGTCTCAATCTCTTCGCGAATATTCGTCCGGCAGTGCTTTATGATGAATTGAAGGGTGCCTGCCCGCTAAAGGATGAGATTATTGGTGATGGCTTTGATTTTGTGGTAATGCGTGAGCTTACGGGCGGTCTTTACTTCGGAGCGAGACATACCACCGAAGAGAACGGAGTTCGGAAGGCGACCGATACTCTTGTATACGATGAGAAGGAAATTAAGAGAATAGCCAGATGGGGTTTCGAGATTGCAATGAAACGAGGCAAGAAGGTCTGCAGCGTAGATAAAGCAAATGTACTGGATTCCTCCAGACTGTGGAGACAGGTGACAAAGGAAGTAGCAAAGGAATACCCGGAAGTAGAACTTACCGATATGTTAGTTGATAATTGTGCGATGCAGCTGGTGAAGAACCCGAGACAGTTTGATGTCATCCTTACCGAGAACATGTTCGGTGATATCCTATCAGATGAAGCAAGTATGATTACCGGATCCATCGGAATGCTGGCATCGGCAAGCCTTGGCGACACTAAGCTGGGATTATACGAACCAAGTCATGGCTCTGCACCGGATATTGCCGGCCAGAACAAAGCGAATCCGATTGCTACGATCCTCTCTGCTGCGATGATGCTTCGTTATTCCTTTGATCTGGAGAAAGAAGCAGACAGTATCGAGGCGGCTGTAAAAGCGGTTCTGAAGAAGGGTTATCGTACCGTTGATATCATGTCAGAGAGCATGAAACTGGTAGGTACAAGAGAAATGGGCGAATTAATAAAAGCTGAGATATAAAGGAGGATATTACTATGGGTATGACGATGACGCAGAAGATATTGGCTGCTCATGCGGGACTGGCGCAGGTATCTGCAGGACAATTGATTGAAGCGGATTTGGATCTGGTTCTGGGTAATGATGTGACTGCTCCCGTAGCCATCCATGAGATGGAGAAGATGACGATTAAGAAGGTATTTGATAAAGATAAGATTGCTTTGGTTCCGGATCATTTTACTCCGAATAAGGATATCAAATCAGCGGAGCATTGCAAATGTGTACGTGAATTCGCTATGGCACAGGATATCACGAATTATTTTGAGATTGGTGAGATGGGTATCGAACACGCACTATTGCCGGAAAAAGGACTTGTAGTGGCAGGAGATGCAGTAATCGGTGCGGATTCTCATACCTGTACCTATGGAGCACTCGGAGCCTTCTCCACCGGTGTAGGCAGTACGGATATGGCAGCCGGAATGGCTACCGGTAAGGCATGGTTTAAGGTTCCCTCAGCAATTAAATTCATACTAACCGGTAAGCCCGCGAAGTGGGTTAGCGGTAAGGATGTCATTCTGCATATTATCGGTAAGATTGGCGTTGATGGTGCACTTTATAAGTCTATGGAATTTGTCGGAGACGGTATTCAGAATCTTACCATGGATGACCGCTTCTCTATGGCCAATATGGCAATTGAAGCAGGCGCAAAGAATGGTATCTTCCCCGTGGATGAGCTTGCAGTTCAATATATCAAGGAACATTCCAAGAAGGAATATAAGATCTATGAAGCAGATACCGATGCTGAATATGATGAAGTAATCGAGATTGATTTATCAACTCTTAGACCTACCGTAGCATTTCCACATCTACCTGAGAATACGCGAACCATCGATGAAGTCGGTGAGGTTAAGATCGATCAGGTGGTAATCGGATCTTGTACCAATGGCAGAATTGATGATCTGAGAATTGCGGCAAAGATATTAGAAGGAAGAAAAGTTGCCAAGGGTATGCGTGTGATTGTATTCCCTGCAACTCAGGCTATCTATCTTCAGGCGATGGAGGAAGGCTTATTGGCTATCTTTATTAAAGCGGGAGCCGTAGTCAGCACACCTACCTGCGGACCTTGCTTAGGCGGACACATGGGAATTCTCGCCGAAGGTGAGCGTGCTGTAGCAACAACAAATCGTAATTTCGTGGGTCGAATGGGTCATGTGAGATCAGAGGTCTATCTGGCAAGTCCTGCAGTTGCAGCAGCAAGTGCGGTGACCGGTAAGATCTCCGGACCGGAGGAACTTGGATTATAATTATTTTTGTGCCTGCTACAGGCAGATGGAGGTTGAATAAATGAAGGCTTTTGGAACAGTACACAAATATGGTGATAATGTAGATACCGACGTAATCATTCCTGCGCGTTATCTGAATTCCTCCGATCCGAAGGAGCTTGCTGCAAAATGCATGATTGATATTGATAAAGAGTTTGTAATCAGGGTAAAACCCGGTGATATTATGGTAGCAAATAAGAATTTTGGCTGCGGCTCCTCGCGAGAGCACGCCCCGATTGCAATCAAAGCATCCGGAATTAGCTGTGTTATTGCTGAAACCTTCGCCAGAATCTTTTATCGTAATGCAATCAATATTGGTCTTCCGATCATCGAATGTCCTCAGGCAGCGAAGGAGATAGAGTCAGGAGATCAGGTAGAGATTGACTTTGATAGCGGAATGATCTATGACAGGACAAAAGGAACAAGTTATCAGGGGCAGGCATTTCCGGAGTTCATGCAGAGAATTATAAAGGCGGAAGGGTTGATCAATTACATAAATAACAAATAATTAATTAGTCAAATCAAGGAACATCGAACAGGCAAACATCATACTTTGAAATAGAACTTCATATAAGTGATGGTATTTTCTATGAATGGTACAATTCGATATACGATCAGGCCATATGATACTATTTGGATGCTAGCCCAAGTATTTAATACAACAGTGGATTCAATTCTGGATCTGAATCCCGGTATAGAGCCACGTAATCTGATGATTGGGCAGGTTGTAACGCTTAGGCCTGGGTATCAGAGTTACCCTTCTTATTCAGATTCTCCCATGGAAAATGATACTCAGGGGATGCAGGATGACGGAATGGATGATGATATCATGGATGAAGATTTGATGAGCGGCGACATGATGGACGATGATATGAGTGGAAATACTTCGGACTTAGTGAATTATTTCCGCTTATTATGGGAGCAGCACGTAGAATGGACGAGAATGGCTGTTATGGGCATAGTACATCAACTTCCGGAAGCAGATAAGATATTACAGAGGTTACTTCGTAATGCGACAGATTTTGCGAATGCTTTCGCGCCTTTTTATGGAGAGGATGCTGCGAAAGAATTCGAAAGGTTATTTACAGAACATATTACGATTGCAGGCGATTTGGTGAAGGCAATCATGGCTGGGGATAATAATGCTGTCACTGAGGCTGATCAAAAATGGCATGAGAATGCGGATCAGATCGCGGCATTTATGAACAAAGTGAATCGATATTGGCGTGAGGATGACTGGAGTGCGATGCTTTATGAACATCTCGATTTATTAGCTTCGAATATCGAGAATATGATCGCAAAAAATTACGAGGAAAGTATCAACGGATATGATGAGATAGAGATGCAAGCTATGGAGATGGCTGATATGATGGTGGAAGGCCTGACTATGCAATTTCCGGGGTGATGCACTGACCTATGAAATTTGTTATTCATAAAAAATACGCTCAAAAATAAATAAACAAAACGAATGTTTTATGATTCCTCTGCAAATAATAATATCGTAATCGTAACTGTGAATTTATTTGTTGGGAGGAATCGCGATGTCAGTAAAAAAAATGGATAAACCAAATGAAGGAATAAAGTGTGTTGTGAATTCATGTGAATATTATATGAATGGAGACCATTGTGCAGCAGAGAAGATTTCAGTGGAACCCAGAAATGCGAAGGAGTCAGATGAGACAGATTGCTCTACCTTTGCTCCAAAGGATAAGACTTTCTAATAATCTTTGAGACAAAAAAGGGATGTTACAAAACAATCATTGTTTTGTAACATCCCTTTTTTTATTTTTTGAAAAGATGAATCGTACCATCTTCATTCAGTTTAACGATTATAGTTGCTATGATCGGTAAGATCAGTAATCCCAGAACACCCATTAATTGAGCACCAACATACATCAGTATCAACGTTAATATCGGATGTAAGCCGATCTGTTGACCAACAATCCTTGGCTCAATGGTCTGCCTTACTACCGTTATGATAATGTAGAGCAGCAGCATTCCGATACCAATCTTCGTATTGCCGATTACAAGTGAGATAATCGCCCATGGTAATAATACGGCACCGGTTCCTAGAATTGGCATTACATCGATGATAGCAATCAATACGCCGAAGAGGAAGGGATTAGGAATACCCAGTATCCAGAAACCAATGGATAATTCCAAAAAGGTGATTGAGATAATCGCGGAATAGGCACGGATGAATTTACCAAGTGTACCGATACCGTTATCCTTTAGCTTTAATATCATATCCCTGCGTTCCCCCTTGAACTGTACAATGACAAAGCGGGAAATACGATAATAATCAATCGTAAAGAAGAACGAGGAAACAATGGTAAAGATAAAGTTGATTAGTAAGGTTGGTAATGAGGCTGCCATTCGTGCGATTGTACCAACTACCGTGGAGGAAGCATCCTTAAGGAAGGTAAATATAGAATCATTGATATTATCAAGGAAATCCTGTAAATAACCTTCGATTCCTGGAAAACGGATCATCACATTATCAATTACCTTCTCGATTGCCGGTAATACGGTGTTCTCGTATAAGTCGGGCAAGCTATAGAATAAGTTGCTTAAAAAGGTAAAAACCTTAAATCCAATCATACTAGCAAGGAAACCAAGAGCACCATAGAATAGAAGCAACATTATAATAGAAATAATAACCCGGTTAATTTTCGTTGCCTTCTGGATAATATCGATTGGCTTCCGAAAGATCATCGCAATGATCATTCCTATGACAAAGGGCATTAATAAAGGTAATAGATACTTAATGCCTACATATACTAATCCCAAAAGAAAGATAATGTAGATAACATGTATGATAAATGCCTTTTGTTTCTC
>JAGFXQ010000216.1 GCA_017861355.1 Bacillota bacterium | reverse complement strand
AAAACCGGTAACCGAACCTTAAACCGCGCAACAAATACCGTTCGCCAGCCAGGATCAACCTTTAAGGTATTGTCCACTTATCTTCCTGCACTTGACACAGCTGGCCTTACACTTGCCAGTGTAAAAGATGATTCTGGTCCCTTCTATTATCCGGGAAGCAAGAAAGAGGTTAATAACTGGACAACGACGAAGAAATACGAAGGTTTATGTACTCTTAGAAGAGGTATCTATAATTCGATGAATATCGTAACCGTTAAGACTTTTGTTGATGTTACACCGCAGGTCGGTTATGATTATCTTCGTAAATTAGGAATTACTTCACTGGTGGATTCCCGTAAAGAATCCGATGGCCGGGTCGTATCGGATATCAATTATCCCATGGCACTTGGCGGTCTGACCGATGGTGTCAGCAATCTGGAATTGACCGCAGCCTATGCTGCTATTGCCAATAGCGGCGTATATACCGAGCCGATTTTCTATACCAAGATATTAGATCATGATGGTAAGGTGCTATTAACAAAAACCCCGAATCATGATCAGGTAATGAAGGAATCGACTGCCTTCCTGTTAACCAGCGCTATGGAAGATGTAGTTAAAATAGGTACCGGTAAGAACTTGCGACTTACTGCAATTGATATGCCGGTAGCCGGTAAGACCGGTTCAACCTCTGATTATAATGATTTATGGTTCTCCGGTTTTTCTCCTTATTATACCGCTACTGTATGGTCAGGCTTTGATAATAACCGCAGCCAGGTTGAGAAAACTTATCAGCGTAAGATATGGAAGCAAATTATGGAACAGATTCATATACAGAAGAACCTTGAGACCAAATCGTTCACTGTTCCCGATTCTATTGTGACTGCAAAGATTTGTACCAAATCCGGTAAACTCGCGGTGGAAGGTGTATGTGATCATTACCTAGGCGGAGACACGACAAAGGTTGAATATTTTGCTAAGGGAACCGTACCCACTGAGAAATGCGATATCCATGTGAAGGCCACCGTTTGTACCGAATCCAAGGCCTTGGCTACCGAGAATTGCCCTACCGTGGAGGAAGCAGTATATCTGAACAAGACCGAAACCGGTGTAACTGCAGATACTCCATTCCTATACCCGACGAACAGCTGCACGATTCATAAGAATGCTGTACCGACCCAGGAACCTCCGACTATTCCCGATGACCAAAGTGGAAATGGCGACATCTTTAATGATCCAACCGATCCGGTTTACGAAGATGAACCCACCGACAATACTACCGGTGCTGACGGAATTGATCTGCCAAACCAGATGCTGCTTCAATAATTTTCGTTGATAAATACGTGCTTCAATAATTTATATTGTTATTAAAAGAGCTTTTACTTCATACTACGTAACGATGAAGTAAAAGCTCTTTTTCTATGATATCTATATGTCGGTATAGTTACCTTTCACTATGCTCCGATGAGTTCCTTCTCTTCTACTTTCTTTACTCTTCTGGACTTGATAGCGGAGATAACAATCGTCAGTGCCATAAATACAACTAAAATTGCAATTAAGATTGTCGTATTATAGACAGTATCCTTGGTCACCTTTCCACTGATTGCATCCTTGAACAGTCCGACTGAATAGGTCATCGGCATATACGGATACAGTACCTTGAAGAATTTTGGTATTGTCTCCATCGGGAAGGTTCCGCCACAGGAGGTAAGCTGAAGTATCAGGATGACGATGGATAAGAACTTTCCTAAATCCTTCAAGTGAACCATTAAAAACTGTACAATTGAGATGAATACCATGGATACCAGACAACAAGCCAAATAAAACATGGAAGGATTCGTTACATTCAGTCCCAGTGAAAACTGTAGTGCAAGTGCCAATGCAATTGCTTGTGCAAAGCCAATCAGGAGATAGATGAAGCTACGTGCCAGCCTATGCTCTGAAGCACTGGTCAATATCTTGAACTTGCCTTCCGTATCCAGATAGATTCCTACAAACATAATCAAGGCACCTACCCAAAGTGATAAGGATAAGAAATAAGGTGCAAAAGCAGTACCGTAGTTCGGAACAGCGTTAATTGGCTGAGCTTCAATTCTGGCAGGTTCTTCTGCATACTTCGCAAGTCCATCGAGAGTATCCAACCTCTGATTTGTATCTGTGATTGCTTCAGCGACACCATCCTTGGCTGTACCAATTCCATCCTTTAATTCACCGGTACCGTCCTTCACCGCTTCTGCTCCTGACATGATATCATTGGTAGCGGCAGCCAGCTGGGTTGTTGCGTGATCCACTGTCCCAAGTCCGTCCTTCAGGCTCTTGGATCCCCGGGTCAACTGAAGCGATCCTGCTTTCACCTGGTCTAAGCCAAGAGACATCTTGTTCAATGCATCCTTCAACTGAGGTAGGCTTTGACAGCCAGCGGAAAGCTGTGTGCTTCCTTCACTGATCTGCTTGGACGCTTCCGTCAGTGTAGCACCCGCAGCCTGCAGTGCTTCTATATTCTTTGCATTATCAGGATTGGACATCTTAGCAATAAAAGCTGCAAAAACCGGATCCTTCATAATACTGGGATTCACACTGGTAACATACTGCTTTAAAAATGCCGAGGTACTATTTACCGAACTGATTAGTGAATCAACCCCGGTACGATACTGTGTGATCCCAGTTTCCAACTGACTTGATCCGGCGGCAAGTGCTTGTGCCCCAACCGCTAATTGATTGATATTCTCGGTTTTTTGAGTCAGCTGATGTGCACCCTGTTGAAGCTCTGCTAATCCGCTGTCCAGTGTTCCTGCACCTGCTGCCAGTTTGGATGCACCGGTTTTTAGGTCGGTTACTCCCTGTTGATACAAGAGGAATTTATCATGAAAAGTCTTTGTACCCTCTGCAAGAGAGGTCGTACCGTCCTGCAGCTGGTTAGCACCGTCCTGCAATTTCGTAATACCATCCTGCAGTTGAAGCATCTGATCCGGGACTGCATTGATGGTATCTGCTAATTGTCCGACGATCTCTGAATCAATACTGGTCTGAATCGACTCCTCTACCTGTGTAATCGCACTTTTTAGAATTTGGCTTGCAAGATAGTTCCGTTTCTCATTTGCTGAGTATGTGATCGTAGCCGTTTCTTTATTGGATGTACTTGCAGATGCTATATCTTCCGAGAAGTTTTCGGGTATTACAATCATTGCATAGTACTCATGACCCTCAGTTCCTTCCTTCGCGGTTTCTCCATCCACCAAATCAAACTTTAACTCTGCACTGTCCTGTAGTTTATTCCATAGTTCTTCACCGACATTGCGTTCTTCATCATTAATCATTGCACCTTTATCATTATTGACCACAGCTACCGGCAGGTCCTCCAGTCTGGAATAGGGATCCCAGAAGGCCCCTAGATATAAGTAGCTATAGAGTAGTGGAATAATAATGACTGCCGCCACTACGACGATACGGATTATCGTCTTCTTTACATTATGTTTCATAATTACCTCCATTCTGCCGCTTCATCGGCATACACTTATCTCTTCATTGTTGTTTTCTTTCCTAACCGGAAGTATATCACTGTATTTTATGGATGTAATTAGACACGTAATTTGAAATGTCATATTTTTTGACACAATTGAATTTTTGTCAAAGAAATAGACAAACAGTGAAGTTTGTCTATAGGAAGATCTCCAGTAATTGACTAGAATAGGATAGAAGTCATTCTACCAAGGAGGTAATATCGATGTTGCAAACTTCTTTCACTCGTCACAGCATAAAAAAAGCCGCCCTTAAGGCAGCTTTAGATATCACATTAAGAAGAATGCATCGATCCCCACAGCGCTGTGCACGAAATATCATGGAACTAGGTATCAGTGCATTTCCGAACAAATTATCAGAAGAGGATAAGGCCGTATTAATTCAGTCTTTATTTGATGCTTGCAAGCACCAGGATGCGGTACTCGCAAAGGAATTGTTCTGTAATAGCTTCCTTTTATAAATCGTCACCGGCTTTTTGAAGCTTATTCTGATAACGGAGTGTGGCATATTTCTCTGTACCTTCCACCATATACTTCAGCTGAGATGCTACATATTCCGGTGTTTCTTTCATTCCATTCTGCACCCAGGCAACAATGACTCCAATCAATCCAAAAGCAAAGAATTCGGCGATGAAGTTAATATCTTTATCATTGACACCGGTGTCTGAGGTAATATCATGAATTACACCACATAGCAGCTCTACTGTCACCTTAAACAGATATTCTCTGAATTCGTTCTCCACCGATGCTTTCAATGTATTTATATAGAAATAATCTTCCTCTTTTATCTTCTTAAGAAATTGAAGAACCTTCGAATTCCAATTGTCATAGTCTAAATCATCTACTATAATCGAAATTGCTTCATTATAATAAATCCAATCCACCAATTCATACTTATCTTGAAAATGATAATAAAAGGTCTGACGATTTAACCCACAAGCCTGTGTAATATCAGATACAGTTATTTTATCAAAGCTTTTCTTTTTTAATAGCTCCTTAATCCCTGTAGCAATTGCTTTTTTCGTAATCAACGAATCTGACATATCATAACACCCTACCTGACAGCCCTTTCTCTTTTGCTCTATTGCTCTGTGCTGCTGATCCGGTGAAGTTTCAGCCATACACATAAGCTCAGCATACTATATCACATTCATGATATGATGTCAAAAGAGATTGTATACCTAGGTTTAGGATTTCATCTTCGGACCAAAGAACCAGGAAGCTATATATGCAAAGATTAATGCGGAGGATATTCCGACGGCAGAGGAGGTGAAGCCACCTTTGAAAATTCCGATAAAGCCTTCCTTATCCACCGCTTCCTTGACTCCCTTAAACAATACATTTCCAAACCCGGTCAGCGGAACACCTGCTCCGGCCCCTGCCCATTTTGCAAAGGGTTCATAGATACCGACTGCTCCGAGAAGAGCACCGGTACATACCAGGATGACCATAACCCTTCCGGGAAGAAGCTTCGTTTTATCAAGCAAGATCTGTACAACAGCACATATGGCACCTCCAACTAAGAAAGCTTTAATATAATCCATATAACTACCTCCTTTCTACAATAACGGCATGAGCGATGCCCGGCACTGAATTCCCCTCATTAAAGCTTACCTGTGATAATAAGGCTCCGGTCGGCATAAACAGTACTCTTTTCCATGTGCCTTCCCGAAGCTGTTTAAGGATATAGCTTGAGAAGGTAATCGCAGAACAACCACAACCACTTCCGCCTGCATGAGTGTCCTGATTGTCCTGATCAAAGATTTCGATACCGCAATCCATATGGTTTGCAGAAATATCAAAATTTTTCTCTTTTAACAGATCGATCAGAATTTGCTTTCCTACATAACCTAGATCTCCTGTGATAATCTTATCATAATAGGAGGGGTCCACTCCGAAGTCTTCAAAATTCTGTTTTATTGTTTCAAAAGCAGCCGGTGCCATCGCAGCACCCATATTCATGGAATCCTTGAGGCCATAATCTACAATCTTACCGATGGTAACACCTTTAATTATTATCTGGGCTTCGTTTCCCTTCGGTGCAAAGCTCGAATCAGCTATGATTACAGCTCCGCTTCCGGTTACAGTCCAAGAGGCAGAGTAAGGTCTCTGATTACCATAATCCAGTGGGGTCCGAAACTGCTTCTCCGCGCCTGCAAAATGGCTGGAGGTAATCGCAAGGATACGATCCGCAAAACCGCCTTCGACAAGAATAGATCCCAGCGTCATTGCCTCGCCCATTGTAGAACAGGCACCATAGATACCAAGCAGCGGTATCTCCAATTCGCCGATACCAAAGGAGGTGGCAATCAGTTGTCCCAACAGATCGCCTCCGATCAGATAGCGAATATCTCTACTCGCCAGACCTGCCTTCTCAAGCACCTTAAGTGCTGCCTTTCTCATTAATTCACTTTCTGCTTCCTCCCAGGTCTTCTTACCAAGTAGAGGATCCTCTTCGATTTCATCAAACAAAGTGCCCAAGGGTCCTTCGCTCTCCTTCTTCCCTGCGATAGAAGCGGAGGCTAGGATGATGGGAGGGTTCTGAAACATCAGACTTTGCTTTCCTACCATTTTAGATTTTGTATTTTGTTGTTCTGACATAGTCTTCCTCCCTTCTGCTAT
>JAGFXQ010000035.1 GCA_017861355.1 Bacillota bacterium | reverse complement strand
ATGTATGTTTTTTGTAAGATACCGAACGTAATGTTATCGAACTGCCTGTTGATTAAGTAACTCTGTATCAGTATAATATATTTGAACGTTCAACTCAATCATAATTTTAAATGGAGGTACAAACAATGGGAAATATAACGATAGTTCCTGTATGGATTATTCAAGATATCTTAGTTCTAATCATCGCTACATTAATGGTCTTCTATATAATAAAAAACGAAGAACGTCCAAAAATTGTATTAATGCAATTCATATGTTTTGTCTTTTTCTACGCCGCAGTCTTTGAAAATGTTGCGGTATCTATGGGACTTATGGGAAATGAAGGTTTTTACGCATATGGGCGCAGTATCCTAATGATATGCAATATACCATTAACTGTTCCAATTATCGAGTTTCTTATCGTTTACTCAACGTTACGTGTTTTGAAGACGATAAATATACCGTCTTGGACTAAACCATTTATTACTGGACTTAGTGCTATGATTTTTGACTTTTCACTGGATCCAGTCGCAGTAAAACAGATTTTTCAAACTTCGGAAGGAATCATTGGCAGGTGGAGTTATTACCCGATCCCTGGTGAACCTGTAATATATGGGGAACCTGTCATGAATTTTACAGGATGGATCTATATAGCCGGATACTGGACTGCCTTTATTTTAATAGGTGAATGGTGGCATAAAAAGAAAGGCTACAGTAATCTAATTGGTTATTTATATCCGTTTTTGGCTTCCATTCTTTCTGTAGTTTGTTTGGTTTCACCTATATCCAATTTCTTTAATTATATGGGACCATTTTTCGCCAGAACTTCTAATATGCAATGGGTAATGTTGATTGCACTTACTGTAATTACAGTGGGAATTTTAGTGTTAGCCTTCGTTAAGTTCTGGGATCGTCGGTTTGTTAGCACTTTGAATTACAGAAAAGATTTTCCAATCATGTTTACTTTCCTGGGTATTCCTCTGGTTAATACTATATTTTGCATTATTGGTGGGTACACGCAGGTATTATGGCTTGTTGTCCTGGCACAGGTTTTATTATTGTTCGGCTGGTTTGGAATTTATATTTTAAATAAAAAGTATTTTCTAAGAAAAGATACCATTAAAGCTTAAATTGTTTTCTACTTGAATTTACTAATATATGTAACTAATTGCAGAATTACATGGGACATGACAAAATCATGTCCAGTGTAATTCTTTCTCAATCGACTTTTTTACCTATTTCTAAGTTATAACTTTCTAGAATGCTTCTGACCTTCTTACACAGGTTGATATAAATTATCTAACTAATATTTATCTTCCATTGTAAATGGGTAACGATTAAGTTAATCAAAAAAATATTCACCCAATAGAATATCAAGCATATGTTGAAAAGTCTACACGCGATCATTATGGAGGAATCTTTATGAGAATACTTTTCTTTGGGCGCGGTGTCATTGGAACGCAATATGTCTGAGCGTATGAAAATGCAGGCCACACCGTTGAAATCTACGTTCGCGAAGGAATTCTGGGCATAAAAAAGACACCCTTTCGAGTGTCTATAAAAGTATAAAAATAATGCTTTAAATAGTATATTCATTTCTATATAGCAGACATCATATCTCCACATGACCCGAGTGGTCCTTATTGATGTCGAGGTTCGTGGGAACATATCCAAGATTGTCTGTAGACGGGAACATATCTACGTTATTTAAATGGTTTCTTATTGGTAAAGGGCGCCGGTTTCACAAAAATTGTACTCGAGCGCCCTAAAATTTTGATTAATTTACAAGTTCCATATCTATAGTAGCTCCCGTGTCTTTTTCGTCAACAAAAACCTTCAGGACATTCGTGCCTTTTTTCAGCGGGATAGTGTAATTCAATCCAGTACCACCCCTCTCGGCTGACCACATTTTAGTCCTATCATCACCATTCACAAACATTATCATTATTCTGGAGTTGTCTATTTTTACTCGTGTGCCATTTGCGTCCACACTTTCCACTTCAAGTCCATCTATTTGAAATGTGTCTCCATATTTATACGTCAGTTTTGTTGGATTTCGAACTACGTTATAAGTAAGAGAAGCGTTAATCTTACCTGCATCTTTTTTCGCTTGAATGTTAGCCAACTGCGCTTGAATATCAGAGGATTGTGATTTACCAACCCAATCCAGGTATATACAATTAGTATATCCTATCTTTCCATCTCCAACGACAATTGTATAACTGGAAATACCTGAAAAGTCTTCAGGAATAGGAAGTACAAATTTACCTTCAGGCCCTACAGCAGTGGTGTCATATCCTTCTTTCAACTGAGAATCAATTTCTACGTTAGAATCAAACAAACCAGGATAACTCGTAAGTATCGTTGTGGTAACTAACTCGGCGTCCACCATTGTGCCATCATTCTTGAGTAAACGTCCATTACCAGCACGAGCGGCACCAAGAACTGCAAACTCCATATCAAAATCAGGCACCCCTTCTTGAACCGGTAGTACAAACTTATTAGTTGACGTACTAAAATAACCAGATTTTCCTGCGGCATCAGTTACAACAACATATTTGTAACCAACACGAATTGAGGCATATTTGCATGGTAAAATCTCAACACCTTTTGTGTTAATCAATCCCCATTTTCCGTTAGAAGAAACGCGAGAATAAGCATTTTGGGCTAGTCCCCACTTTGTATTCACGATACTCTCCTCGTAGTGACCCCTAATTGAGTCATAGATAAATGGAGTAATCATTTTTCCGTCACTAATTCTAACAACACCCCACTTGCCTTTTTTTTCAACTAAAACGTTTCCATCATTGCTAATGGCCCCATATGCGTCACCATTTAAGTTATCAAAACGATACTGCTTACCTGTCGCAACCTGTATAAGTCCGCTACCCTTTGAGTCTATTATCTGTAAATACCCTTTATCGCAACCAGTATTTTCATCTATCTTACGTAACTCTGCTTTTGGATATTCCTTTAGATTTCCGTCTGCATAATAAATAAATGAGCCAGCGTCGTATCCAAAATGCGTCCCCCACATTAAATGATGAATAGGGTCATAGTGTCCCCTATCAGGTATCTTTTTTTTCCCTGTTGTAAGGTTAAACGTTCCAGATAACATATCCGCCTGATTATGAACTTCAAAGCAAGCATTAGGAGCACAATTAGTGACAAATATATTCAAGTCGGGGTATATCTTCAAATTTGCACCAGTTACACCATCAGTTCCAACTTCACCGTGATACTGCGCTGGAATTATTACGCCTTTTGGCCCAACAACACCTGAAACGTACTTCACACCTGTAGTTTTAGTTATAGGCGCAAATTCATTCTTATGAGTCATAGTCTTTTTAGAAATTGTTGTATAATCCAAGTACTGCTCGAATTGCGGGTAACCATTCGCATTTCCAATAGCTGGAGCCCAACTGTTTTCGTCGTAAGAGCCATAATAACCACTATAGTGAGGGTCGATTATACCAACACTATCTGACTCGTAAGTATGGTAAGTATATGGTCCGTCACTGAGTATTTCCTTACCATTTTTGTCAATGATTTGCGCTTTTACGAGACCGTTACTATCCGCCTTGCTCTTAGGAACCAGTGCATATCCGTCTTTAAAATCAAACCATGCAGGAAGGCGCGTCTGTTTCCCGTTGGCTGAATAAGTGGTGGAAGGGTTCACCAAAGCTTGTGCATCCGTGAGTGGGGTGATTGAACGTGGGGCTCCAGCCGCGGTTTTTTCGTCTTGTTTGTCAAGGATGTACTTTGGTGTAACAACTTCTTTTTTACTTTTTAAGCTCCAATAGCCTAATTTGTTGTTTAAGATAACACGACACATACCCTCAACTGGCAGACCTACCGCATCATATTTGCATGGAACGACTTCTTTCCCGTTAGTATCTAAAAGTCCCATTTTGCCATCGCGAGTAGCCTGTACATATCCATCAATAAAGAGTAACTCCGCAGCCATAGGGTTTAAGCGATTATCATCATTTGAAACCACTCCGCCATCATAAAGGTTGTACTGTGGGTGGATGCTATCGTAAATAGGTGGGACTACGAAGTTGCCTTTTGCATCTACCAACCCAACCTTGTAGTTGTAGTCCGAATAAAAGATACTAACCTCTCTTAACCCATGGTCAAACATTGAGTTTATAGTTAGTTGATAATCGTCTGAATTGCCTAACCAAGTTACGTCCTCATTGTTGTAGCTTGTTGCTGCTTGAGCAGTTGCGGGTACCATACCCATAGCTATAAAAACCGATAAAGCTATTGCAAGTATTCTTTTCATAAAAATCTCCCTTTTCGTAAATTTATATTTTTTACATTTATTTTCAGATCTCAGCCAGTTTATTACTTCAATGGATCGGTAGGATTAGTTATACCATTCTCATTCAAATAATCTGAAATAGCCTTGTTAATCTCGTCTGGGCTTGTGCCAGGAGGATATGTAACTGCTTGGTCACTCGTTGAGGTTTGCGCGCCTGAAGTTAGGTCAACCGTTTTCATGCTTGGCGTTAAGAGGTACCCACCTGCATATGCACTGTTAGCATTCGTTGAAATTTTGTAAGTGTCCCCAATAATAAAAACAAGATATTTAGTTTCTGACTTAGCTTTAGGATCACCAATCGTATTAATTTCAAATGTAGACCCATAATTGTCCGTTATTTTACCTTGAAAGGTTTTGCCACTTCGCACAACAGTATAAGTACCGTCATTTTTAAATGTAAATACTGGAAGTGGATTACCAAATTGTTTCTTTATTGAAGCATCAGTTGATGTAGTTTTGCCGTCAGCACTAACAGTTTGAGTCAAATAATATGGGAAACCATTGAACAATGCTTTGTCGCTTGTTTCGATTGTTAATTTGTTGTTATTAGCCTTGAAAGTAAATTTGAATACTTTGGCTAAGTCTTTTAATTTAAAATACATATTGTTATCAATTGTGTAGGCTGTAATCTTTGTTTTATTACCATTTATATATACTGTTGGTTTTGCAATGGTGACATTTTTTTTCGTTTTATCTTTAATTTCTAATATAGATGTTAAAGTTTTGGCGGTATATTGCCGTTGTGTAATGACCTCAATCGCATTTTCAGAAGAAACAGATGTAATGTCAAATGTAGATAGCGTGCCATCTAATCTGTGTGCTAAATCTCCGAGCAAAACATATGTATCACCACCGATATTAAATGTATTCATTTTTGTTGAGCTATAAATATCATCATTTACTGTTGATTCTACTACTACATAGGTAGCTTTTACTATTGCTGCGAAAACTGAAGTTGTACAAAACATTATTGATAAAACGACAACAACAGCTACTTTAATGAATGTTTTCATTCTGTACTCCCCTTTAATGAATATTTTATTAATATCTACCTCCATCATAATAACATAAAATACGACTAAAATTCTGCGTTAAGCATGAAACGTCATTACTACAGCACGAAATGTAAAAACTGAGTTGGTCAAGCAAAATTGTAACACTTAGGTTGAAATAAATACCCGTTATCTAATCTGTCAACTCAAACTAACTAAAAAAATACCCCCTCGGTATGTTTCCATGAACACATACCGAGGGGGTAAGATTAAGTCGAAATATAAACTTTTATACTATAACTTCTTTAAACCCTGTAATTCCATAGCTTCCACAGTCTCCAATTTTCGTAATCAATACCAATGTTTCCACATGCGATTTCTTTAACTCCAAAATTATCACACATTAAATCAATCTGCTCGCCAGTAAAATTCAAGGTCATGGATACTGGCTCTACTCCTTTATCTGTTTCTTCAATGAATCCAAGCTTTACTTCCTTTACTAGACTTCGTACTAATTCCTTACGCTGCTCAACTGCTGCATATTCAAGAGCTTTTTCAAAATTCTCTAGTATCAGATGTGTTGTTTCGCTATTTAGTTTATTTGTTCTACTGCTCCAAGCTCTTCCCTCTTGCTTTTAAGTCGCCTTTCTCCCAGTTCTCTCTGCTCTGTCAGTTTATCTATAATAGCAAGAATTTTATCTTCTTTTATATTTTTATATTTCCCCTATAGTCCAATCTGACTTAGTATATTATACTGTAATTCCTCATTTTTTTCCACAATTTCCAATTCTTTTCTATTGCTTTTATTTCTTTCTCTAATTCCTCTGTATCCAACTGACTGCCTAAATGACGTGTTATTTCCTCCATCAAATTCGGTCTATTGATGTATCGCCTGTTAACTATTTTAATAGATATGCAATCATATTCATTATTTTACAACTTTGAGGGCTTTTGACCACGACGTTATAATTGTTATAGCATCCGATCAATATCTGGATTAAGTGCAAAAGATTAACTTTTAGAGGCAATATTGATAAAACGTAAGCTTAATCAAATATTAAGTGATACGAATGCAAGGCAGTACCAAGCGTTCCACCTTTGGATTATAGTATAAATTTGACGTGCCGAATTTTTACCCATTTTTCGTCGTTTTTCGTTATAATCTTTAACTTGAAAATACTATTTAAGAGTGTTATAATTTTCCAACATTATTATATAGTAATGCTTAAAAAAGTATGTAGGAAAGGGAATTAAGTAGAATGAAAAATAAAGCAAATATTAATAAAAGCACCTTACGGTTACCTGTGTTAGCCATCGGCCTGCTATTATGCATGTTTATCGTCAGTCTGTTAGCGGGTTCAAAAACCTGTTTTGCTGCGCAGTCAGAAAATGAATTGGAGGGAATTACAACCCTGGAAAAAGATAAGGTGTATGAATACGATTTAAACAATGACGGTAAATCGGAGAAAATACAGTATAAGATAATTTTAAATGATGAAAAATTTACAGTTACTTTAAAGCTGTATATTAATGATAAGCTGTGTATGTCCAGAAAGGATCATGGTTTTTCCTATACCCTTCAGCTTGTTGATTTGGATAAGAACGATAATTATCTGGATTTATACGGGTATGGAACCATGGAATCAGATTGTATCAGTTATTCCTTCTTTGCAAGGTATGATGAAAATAATCAATATCACGCGATAAAATTTAGTCCGAAAGAATTAACAAATAATTTTAATACAACTCGTTATTCCTTGGGAGCCTTAGACGGAGATGGTAAGTTTGATTTAATTATAGATACTCCTATATTCTCTGAGGCAATTGGCTGCTATATCTGCTATGTACCATTTCAATTAAAGGATAATGTGATTTCTTGCGTTCCAGCGAAAACCTATGCCTTTAACAAGTCCTCCAAGGAATATCAGTATAAAGCAGCTAAAAGTTTCTCTGTATATGCTACAGTCGGTTCAAAGAAGGTGGTTTATACTGTAAAAAAGGGAGATATGGTTACCTTTAATTCACTGTATGTAACAAAATCAGGAAAAGCTTATTTTAGAATTGTAAATAATAAGGGAAAGACCGGCTGGATTAAAGCAGCACAGGAGAATATATTTGTTGAATATCCAGCTTGGGGTTGATGGATATTTTTGCCACATTAATGTTACAGGCTTATCATCCTAGTGTTGGCACGCTGAACCCTTTTCTAATATCGTATATTCCAATTTATCATTTTTTGTCCATAATCAGGAAATTTTCTAATTCAAATTTTTATCTCAATCCTAACATCTAATAAAACGTATAAAAATTTAATAAGGAGCCCTGAAATAATCATTTCAAGGCTCCTTATTAAATTTTACACACCAAAATCCACTGTCATCTCAACATTATAGCTTGCCAAATTTTTTCGAGTTAATAAAACGCACGTCTCGACATGCACCGTCTCAGGGAACATATCCACCGCGCATACCTTCTCGACCTTATAACCCTTCGCTTGAAGCACCTCCAGATCTCTGACCAATGAGGTCGGTTTACAGGAGATATAGACGATCTTATCCACTCCAAAGTTTATGATTTTCTCCAGTGCCTTCGAATGAATACCATCTCTCGGCGGATCCAGAACGATGATATCCGGCTTGTCCTCCAGGGAATCAATTACCTTAAGCACATCGCCGGCGATGAATTCACAGTTGCTTAGTCCATTCAATGTAGAATTTATCTTAGCTGCCTCTACCGCTTCTTCCACGATTTCCACTCCGGTGATCTTGCTCGCAATCGGTGCAAGCAGCTGTGCGATGGTTCCGGTTCCGCTATATAGATCGAAGATCATCTTATCCTTCGTCTCGCCGACATATTCTCTTACCTTGGAGTACAGCACTTCCGCACCCAAGGAATTCGTCTGGAAGAAGGAAAAGGTTGATATCTTGAAGCGCAGTCCAAGCAACTCCTCGTAGATATAATCTCTTCCATAGAGCTGAACCATTCGGTCGCTCTTCACCACATCTGCCTGACTGTCATTATAGGTATGCATGATACCTACGATCGTGCCCTTTAAATCCAGAGCCAGTATCTGCTTCATTAAACCATTAAATACATCCTCCGATTCAGCTAAGCCCTCCTCAGTTCCGACATTACTATCCTCCTGAGAAGTTGTAATGATATTCACCAGAATCTCTCCGGTCTTAACTGCTTTACGAACCAGCAGATGACGTAGATAGCCCTGATGAGTCAGCTTATGAAAATAACTCATTCCCTGCTTAACACCATAGTTTAATACACTACTAAGGATAAGATTGAAGTCTTTATCCACAATCGCACAGTCATCTGCTGTGATGATATCGTGGAAGCTGCCTTTCTTATGAAGTCCGAGCGAAAGCGGGCCGTCCTTATATTCATCTCCAAAGGAGAATTCCATCTTATTGCGGTAACCCCACTCTACCGGGCTCCCGAGAATTCCTTCGAAGTTATAATCCTCACACACCTGATCAATCAGTCTCTTCACCTGACTTTGCTTCATCTCCAGCTGATTCTCATAGGACATGGTCTGATAGCTGCAGCCACCACAGCTGCCAAAGTTCCGGCAGGCTCCTTCTCTTGTCTCCAGAGGAGACCTGCAGATAACTTCCTTAAGGATCCCTTCTGATTTTCCGCTTCTTATCTTACTGACAGCAAAGTTAATCTTCTGTCCGGGCATCGCATTCTTGACCACGACCTTATCGCCATCCAACTCCACGATTCCCTTGTTGGGAAAATCAACTCTTGTAACTGTACCTTCATATATCTGCCCTTTTTTCATCTATGCTTTCAAGCCAATCCTTTTAAGGAATGACTCTGCCTCCTTCTTATCTAAAAAAGTCTCATTTACCGTATCATATTATAACGGTAAATGAGACAAAAGTCTACCCAAGGTTCGATAATCGCTTAGCCAACTCTTCCATATGGTGCTGATTGGTGCCACAGCATCCGCCGTAAATCTTGAGCTTAAATTCGTCACGAAGTTCTATCATTCTTTGCGCCAGCTCCACCGGGTCGGATGTGATGATCTCGCAGCTGCCATCCAGTTCCTCCGGTGTCAGTTGCGAGGCATTTGCTTGAATTCCTGTAAAACGAGTCCGAACCAGCTCCGTCTGATTGAACTCCTGTGCTAATGCAAAGCCCAGATTCGTTGGGTGAAGACAATTTGCCATATAAGTCATCGGTTTTGCTCCAACGGTCTCTTCCACTGCCTGTATCGCATCATGAATTGTAGTTCCGTCGATGAGTCTTCCGTTACAACGCACCATGAAGCTGATGATATAAGGAATACCCGTAGCTCCCATTGCCTGTGCCATTCCGATAATCTCAGGCATCGCCGGCATGATTCCTGCATATAAGAAATCCACCTGCTCTGCCGCGAACAGTTCTGCTTGCCAGGAGTGGAACTCATAGGCTTCTCTCTCCGATAGTACCTCCGTCGCTTTATAAGCATCCCCCTTACAGCCCATCAGCGCACCGACATATATGTCATTGCGGTTCTTCACATGCTTATCCCTCAGTTCCTTAAGAAGATTAACATTATCACGGATGATCTCTTTCCCATAGGAGGATCGTTCCACATTATATCGATTTGCTCTTCTGGTCGGCGTCATCAGCAGGATCGGGAAGTGATATCGCTCTGCAATTTCTATATACTGTCCATAGATTTCTTTCATTGCTTCTGCTGCCTTATCCTCATAGACCAGACTTGCATTTGCTACGATGGGATCTGACTTCACCCCATACTCACCGCGAAGGCGAACTCCCAGTGCACCTTCAATCATTATCGTATCCTGAGTGCGAAAGCATTCTTGTAGATTCATAAAATGTTTCTCCTCCTATTCTTAAGCATTAATAATCATATCATTAATTCTCTTAAGAATTCCTTCGATACGATCTCGTTCCATACTCTTCATATTGATCAGCTTAGCTAACACACTATTCACCTGTGATCTGACATTCTCAAAGCTATCTTTTGACTCAGCGATGCGTGACTGCATGCACCAGTCGGCAATTAATCCATCAAAGAAGAAATCTGCAAACTTTCCAAACCCATCCGTCTCAAAATGGATATCATTCTGGATTCGGACATCGGCGAGTTCTGCTCGAAATTGTGACAGTTTCTGTTGAATCTCATCTGCCTCTCCCTTCGCATCATCAATATGAGAATGTTTCATCAAGTCACTGACCAGTCCACCACCCAGGAGATCCCAGGTTCCCCAGCCTTCCGCACTTTCTAAACTATTGAGAGCACTGTCAATATGGTTGCATACTGCTTCCCCAGCCTGAATAGCTTCATCAATCTCTGATTGGTTATTCTTAGCCCGGCCAAGTTCCTCGGTGAGCATCAGAATCTGCTCTCCTGTTGCGGAATGGGAATTCAGCATATGTTCCTTCTTCATCGCAAACAATCTTTCATAGGTCTCTTGGCTATCCCTATATTGAACAAACTCCTCTTCCAACTGTTGTATTTGCTGTGTCAGCTGTTCCGCTTCCTTCACTGTCTGGTCATACTTCAGTTTGGCTGCGAGTGCCTCCCGCTGCTCCTTCTCAACCTGTTCTCCCAGTTTACCAAGAACTGAATAGAATAGATGTGTCATACTCTTTGCTTCCAGCTGATCAACATCTCTCATTTCTTTCTCCAAAGTATTCTTAAGTTCCGTTTCTCTTTGAATTGCTTCCTTCTGCTGTCCCCGCAGTTCACTAAGCATAGCGCTTAATTTATCGCGACGAAACATCTTCTGTTGTGCCTCATCCAGTTGTTGATTGATGTCCTGATACATATTTATACCCTCCTACTTTATGCGCTTCTTCAATCTCATCGAATCATTCAAATGAACAATCTGGTGCCTGGTGATGGGCATCTGAATAATACCTGCGATATTCTTTCTTCCCCAGAAATCCAGCAACCAGATCGAATCCGGATGTGTTGTAACCCCTCCCACGAAGGCGATACGATCAATTCCTTCCTTTGCGACCTTGCGCTTCATAACCTCCGGTCTCAATCCTTCGATAATCTCCCTGGTACGCCTGCCCACGGCATTGCGATATTCGTATAGACCCTCTTTGTCTATTTCATTGCTAAATGAGATAATCTCTTCGTCTGTCATCGCATTTCCTGTATCCGTAACCTTTGTATTCAGGCTTTTATGCCAATCCTGATCTAACACCTGCTCTGTACCAGCGATCAGATAATTCGAAGTCAGATCCTCGATTCTGGTGATATGCCAGATGTTCCAGGCTATTGTGTCATCCTTAATGGTAGGCATAGTTCGGAAGGCTTTGTCTCCCAGACCCTCCCATACCTCTTCCATAAAAGTAACAGAACTTCCGCCATATACTTCCTTGCTATGTAGAAGAGAATGCATCTGTAAGAGCAGCTGCCTCATCTCCTCCATCTGTTCTTTCTTAGTAATTATCTCCTTCAGCCTTGCTTGAAGCGGATTCCAGTCCGTTCCAGGTTGAAACATTATCATCACCCTCTTTTAAAAATATTATCTCCAGATTATACCTATTTTCATTATTTGTAAATCTTTAATGTTAGATCAAAGCAATGTAATCTTATGTAGCGTAATCTCTTGTATTTTAACTTTTGTATTTTAACTTTTGTATTTTACTTTTATATTTTAATCACTTGCATTATAATCTCTTGCATTATAATCTCTTGCATTATAATCTCTTTTTATTATAATCGTTTATATCTTAATCTTCCTTAGAAATACATTAAAAAGCCCGAATAAGCATTTTCCCTCTTATCCAGGCTTGTAATTATTGATATAGTATTAGTCATAGAAGTACTATAAAACAGCCGACTCTCCTTATTACTGAGCACTGCAAATCTGGATCAGCTTCGAGAAGGTGAACAGATTATAAGTTGCTTGGGAATACCCAAAGGCATCACCAATTGCTGCACTATCCATCCCTGCTGCCTTCGCCGCATCAATTCCGGCCTTTGCATCCTCAACCACCAGGCAGTCGCTTGGCTTCAGCTTCAGATAATCTGCTGCCATCAGAAATACCTCCGGATGCGGTTTTGATTTCGTGATATTATTTCCGTCAGAGATAGCATCGAAGAAATCTCCCAGTCCAATCTGGCCAAGAATAAATCTTGCATTTCTGCTGGAGGAGCCAATGGCAAGCTGTAGACCTCTGGTTCGTAAATGCTCCAGGGTTTCTTTTACCTCAGGGCTCAGATCCTTCGGAGACATCTGCTTTAAGAGTTCCTTGTAGATGGTATTCTTCTCATCGGCAAGCTGCTCCTTCTCTTCTCCGGATAAGGGTTCCCCAGTCCATCGTTCCAATATAATCTCAAGACTATCCATACGGCTGACTCCACGTAAGCGGTTGTTGATTGTCTCATCAAAATATACTCCGATTTTATCCGCCAGTTGTTTCCAAGCGAGGTAATGATAATGATCTGTATGGCAGATTACTCCGTCGAGATCAAAGATAATTCCTTTATAACGCATCCCCACAACACCTTTCTTTGCTTTAGTATTCTAATAATCATACCACGTCCTTACATTTTCGACAATAGAAAATCAAGATCTCTGGGGAAGTATTAACATATTTTTCAATTCATATTCCTGATTATTCACATAAATCCTCTTTGCAGAGCCCTTGATAAGAGTAAAGCTGCACTGCTCCTGACTAACTTCAACTCGGATCTGACTGTCCTCATAATTGATCTGGAAGCTATATTCCTCCCAGAACTTTGGAATAATTGGTGCAAAGAAAATTCCGTGCTCCTTAATTCGAAGGCCACCAAAACCATAGACAATCGCCATAAAGTTACCACCCATGTTGGCGGTATGGATTCCATCCTTCGTATTCTTATGAGTATTGAACAGGTCCAGCTTCGCCGAATCCCCAAAGTATTCATAAGCCTTATCTACTCTTCCTAGCTTACTAGCTACGATACTGAAGATACAGGTGGATAACGAGGAATCGTGGGTTGTAACCTTCTCATAATAATCAAAGGATTTACTGATTGTCTCAAGGGATTGCGAATCTTCAAATATAAAATGCGCCAGCACCGTATCCGCCTGTTTGCATACCTGATGACGGTACAGATGCAGCGGATGATAATGAAGCAATAATGGAAAGTTCTCGTCCGGTGTATTCTTAATATCCCAGACCTTCTTCATCAGGAAGGAATCATCCTGCGGATTAATTCCTAGCTCCTCATCATATGGAAGATACATTACTTTGGCTGCCTGTCGGAACTCCTCTATTTCTTCCTTCTCTAATCCCATCTTATCTGCTACTCTCTGCAACATTCCTGCTTCCAGCAACAGTTCATAGAAGCTTACTGCCCACTTTAAGTTATACTGAGCCGCCACATTGGTGAAATAATTATTATTCACCATACAGGTGTATTCATCCGGACCGGTCACCTCATTGATTCGAAAGCTTCCCTGATAATAATTACCGACATCCAGCCATAGTCTTGCTGTCTCAAAGACAATCTCTGCACCTTCCATTGAGATAAATTCCAGATCCTTTGTGGCCAGATAATAAGCGATTACGGAATAAGCAACATCACCATTGATATGATAAGCAGCCGTTCCGGAAGGGAAATATCCGGAGCACTCCACACCCATAATTGTTCTCCAGGGATACAGCACTCCTCTCTTATGTCCGAGTATCCTGGCATTCTCTCTTGCTTTCTCCAGTGTACTGTATCGGAAGCCAATCAACTTCTTCGTGATGGACGGTTGTGTAAGGTTGAAGAAGGGCTGAATATACATCTCGGTATCCCAGAAGTAGTGTCCTTCGTAGCCTTCTCCACTGAGTCCCTTCGCTGCAATATTACAATATTCATCCTTGCCGACGGACTGTACTAATTGATACATATTATAATTCACTGCCTCGGTCAGATCATCATCACCCTTAATCTCAAGGAAACAATTATCCCAGAATTCTCTTAGATACTCCCGCTGTGCCTGATAATGCTCCTCGAGTGGTACTGCTAAGGCTTTCTTCATCTCACTCCGTGCCTCGGTCTGACAATCCTTACTGCGGATCGAATCACGGAACACCGTGTATTTGGTCAGCGTAATGGCCTCCTCCGGCTGTATCGTAACTTCCGCCTTACAGATCGCACTATGCTCCAATCCGGTTGTATGTAGACTACCTGTCTTGGATAAACGATGCGCCACTCCGGTACATACCGTTAATGCGGAGATCGAGGTATGGGAAGTCAGATAGGACACTCCATCTAAGATTTCGGCCTTCTCCGGCAATAGGTATTTTCTGGTATCCTGCGCCACTCTCGGATCATTGGGATTGCTATAATTCGTAACCTCACCCATATGATAGGATCGGAATTTGATCACACCGCCGAAATTGATTGCCTTGACGCTATATTCAATCGTAAATAGAGACAGCTGGACAAATGAGGTCATTCGCTTAATTATGATCTCAACCTGCTTCCCGGAAGGAGAACACCAGAGTATCGTCCTACCGGTTACTCCTGCCTCCATATCCAGCCATCGTTTGCTACTCAGGACCTTTCCTTCAAACAGACTGAAGTCCTCACCGTCTACCGATAAATGTATCGTCTGAGTATCTACGACATTAAGCATTGCCTGCTTATCCTCAACAAGTCCATATAGCTTCTCTGCCTGCTTCATTTCAGCGATATCATAAAACCCATTGATATAGGAACCTCGTATCGTATCAAAGCCTGCTGGATAACCCTCTTCATAATTTGATCGAATCCCGATATAGCCGTTGGCATTATGAAAGACCGTTTCATTTACCATAAGGTCATTATTGTCTTTGCTGATATTATCTATCTCATATTTTTTGTAATGTAATCCCATATTTGTCTCCATTCGGGTAACTTCC
>JAGFXQ010000439.1 GCA_017861355.1 Bacillota bacterium | reverse complement strand
ATCCTACACCCCTCTTAGCTATAATTCTATAATTCTACATATGTAGAAATTAAAATACAGCATATGCTTCTCCAATCATCTGCTGTATTTTATAGTTCAATTAAGAATTGATATATATTACGAATAATGTAAATACAGCAACCCGTATTAATATACTATAATAATAGAAAAAGTTTGTCAACTAGTTTCTTAATAAATTCGTAAAATATTAGTTAAAATATGGTATTAAAGGCAGAATACAGCATATTAAGGATCATACTGAATATGATTAGAAAACTCAAAATTCTTAGCCGAAACCTTAATAGAATATGGAAACTCACATCTTTGCTTCAGTACACTGATACTCTTCGATCGGGTATTCTCGCCGAGAAAAATTCCAATCGGTATGAGTTCATGATCTTTCGCTATAATGAAATCTATTTTTGCCATAGATTCACTTTCCCAAAATGCAAAGGGATAATTCTTGGCTTGCAGAGATTGGGCAATATAATTCTCGATTAAAGCCTTATGATAACCTTCTGTTTGGCTATATCCCTGTATTATCCCTGTATTTCTACAAGCTTTGAGTATAGTAAGCCGGTATCCGGAAGATATAGCTTGAAGTTTGAATTATCATCCTCACAGGAATTATTAAGCTGAGCAAGCTTATCAGGCTTCTCAAGCTGTTCTGCTGTGATCCGATTGGAGCGAATTACATAGCTTTGCTGTACCAGCCGTTCAATCGCTTCCCGGTACATAGCATGGGTAGTGCCTTTTCTGATCAGTTTATATTGGAATTTCTTATTCTCTTTCATCAGCTGATAAGCAAGACTATCCAGTACCTGGTTCATCTTCAGTGCATCGCTGTCCGTATTATCCCGAAGGGTATTGTCATGATAGGAGCTGATGATAGAGCCATGCTGTTCCGATACATTCACGGTATCCATAAGATTCAGGTATTCATTAACGATACCGGGCATACCACCGATCTGAAGGTAGAGCTGATGTAGGGTTAACAACTCCTTATGTACGATCTCCGGGATCTTCGACGATGAATGATAATGGTTGACAATTGTCTCGATGTACCATTCATTGCTGGTTGCTCTCAGAAACTCATCAAATTCCAGCGGATGGATGGAAAATTCCATAAAATGAACCTTCCATTTCGCATTTAAGGGATGACTGGAGATAGCAATTACATAATCAAAGGCTCCCAGAAGATGGTTCTCGGATAAGATATTCAACGCTTCTTCGCAAAAGCTGATTTCATCCAGAATAAGAATCCTGCTTTCGATCGGTTGTTCCTCATCTATTTGAAAATGCTTCAGTAAGTGATCCTTCACTAATCGATCCTCACGATGCAGGAACAAACCGGCTTGTAAAGGCTCGCGTTCAAAATTGATATAATAGATATGTTCAAAAAAGGATTTGGCAAAATCATAGGCAAGATAAGTCTTGCCTACACCTTTCGCACCCGTGAGTAAGATTGGGATGTCATGTTTTTCTGTTTTCCATGCTATTAATTCATCAATGACTTTTCTTTTCAATGAAAGTTACCCCTTATGTCTTAATTTCATTAATAAATCAGTAAAATAATCCGGAAGTGGAGCTCTGAATTCTACATATTCCCTGGTGGTAGGATGAATAAAACCCAATACACCGGCATGTAATGCCTGTCCTTCCAAATGGAACGGATCTTTGCTCGGACCATAGACGGTATCACCAAGTAGCGGGTGATGGATACTTGCCATATGCACTCTGATCTGATGAGTACGACCTGTTTCCAAGGAGCATTCGACATGTGCATATTGGTTCGACAGATTCTCAAGTACCGTATAGTTTGTAGCAGCGGATTTCCCGTTCTTTGGATTAATCGCCATCTTCTTGCGATCCTTCGGATCTCTTCCGATTGGCCCTTCCACTCTCCCGCCATCCGTCTTAAAGGAATGATAGACAATCGCCTGATATTTTCTTGTTATTGAATGCACCTTGAGTTGTTCCGCTATGAAGTTATGAGCTTTATCGTTCTTACAAACCACCATAATTCCGGTGGTATCACGATCAATACGATGAACAATACCGGGACGCAATACACCGTTGATACCGGACAGATCCTTGCCACAATGATATAATAAAGCATTGACTAAGGTTCCTGTTGCGTGTCCAGCTGCGGGATGAACCACAAGTCCCTTTTGCTTATTGATAATAACGATATCTTTATCCTCATAAATTATATCGATTGGAAGGTCCTCAGGGACGATTTCAGCCTCGATCGGCTCGGGTAGGATAATTTGCACCAGCTGTCCGGCTTTCACCTTTAAATTGGCTTTCACGGGCTTAGCATTAAGAAATACTTTGCCATCATCGATTAATTTCTGAATATAGTTCCTGGTTAGGTCAGTTTGAATCACTGCTAAGTATTTATCGATGCGGGTACCCTGATCCTCATCTGATACGATAAATTCTAGAGTTTGCTCTGTTTCGGTAAGCTCTAACACTTCATCCTCCATTCGTATCATCCTCTCTGGTTTACATAATAATGTTATATCAACCATTTATATTATATTAATTTTCTTATCTTTATCTAATATACGGTTCCGTATTATTTGTTCTTATTTTCTTCTTCCTCTGACTTTGCTACGGTCTCAT
>JAGFXQ010000215.1 GCA_017861355.1 Bacillota bacterium | reverse complement strand
ATCCGATTTTAGAACTCATTCTACTATACAGAAGGGTTGTGGCTAATGCGATACCGCTTACCATACCCAGATTCCGGATTAGTGCATTTATGCTTCCTGCAATCCCGAGCTTATCCCTTGCAACCGTTGACATAATCAATGAATTATTCGGTGACTGGAATAAACCCATACCAACCGACATGGTAGCGGAGAATAAAACGAGACTTAATACAGTGGAATGTTCGCTTAATGATGACATGAATAGTAACCCAAGGCTGACCAGTACCAATCCGATAAAGGTTAATATCTCGGATCCGATCTTATCCGATAACGATCCGCTAATTGGTGCAACAACCGTAAGAATCAACGGATAAATCATAAGTATTAAGCCGGTTTGCTGTGGAGAAAAAGCCATTACATTCTGAAGGTAAAAGGGCTGAATAATATTACTGCAGAAGATTGCTACAAAGGTGATGTAACCACAGAATATACTCAATGAAAACAGTTTGTTTTCAAATATTTTCAATTGGAGTAAAGGATCTTCTCTTTTCCTTTCTACCAAAATAAAAGTGATAAAGGAAATAGCGGAAACGGCAAAGCCGAATAATATATAAGGGTCGGTAAAACCACGGCTGAGGCCCTGGCTTAACGCAACAAACAAAGGTATTACGAAGAACATAAATAGGATGGCACCGATTCCGTCCAGCCTGCCTCTTGCTGACGTATGGCCTATTGGTAATAGCTTTAGGGAAAAGAATAATGATAATAAACCAATTGGTACATTGATAAGAAATATAAACTCCCATCGGGAGCTGCCAACGATAAGTCCACCAAGCCCGGGGCCGACTAAGGAGCCTAATGCGACGGCAGTCCCGGTGAGACCTAGGGCCTTTCCTCTTTCATTTGTAGGGAACACCTCAGTTATGATACCTTGACTATTCGCCATAGTTCCGGCAGCACCGATTGCTTGTATTACTCTTGCTATAATTAATACCGGAAAAGAACCTGTGATACCACATAATAAGGACCCCAAAGTAAATAAACCCAGACCAAACTTAAACATCTTAGTCTTGCCAAGGATATCTCCTAATCTGCCAAAGATTAATACCGTTCCGGCAATAATAATTAAATAACTGGTCACCACCAACTGAATCGTGGAGGTTGTTACACCTAATGCGATAGCCATCTTTGGAAGGGCAACATTGACAATGCTTCCATCCAAGGTCGACATAAAGGTTGATGTTATAACGATAATTAAAATGATCCATCTGCTTCTATTTTGTGAATTTTCCATCTAGTATTCCTCATCACTCTCTTAATCCTTGTGTTATGTTAAAAATCTTTTTTAAGGAGCTTATCGTAATAAGCTTCTCTTCTTGAGATAAATCATCTGTTATTAAGCTTACCAGAGCATGGATTTCCTCATGAATCTTTGGCATAATAGCCTTGGCTTTTGTGGTTAAATATAACCTGTAGGCTCTACTATCTCTTTCATCTTCTTTTTTATACATATAGTCAAGCTCTATAAGTTTTGTAATGGTTCTTGCAGACATGGCTTTATCATTACCTGTTTTTTGGCTTATTTTATTTTGACTAATGCCTTCATTTTTCTCTAAGATAAACAGATAGGGATAAGTACCGCTACTTAATTCATATTTCTGCATAACCTTATCCAGATAGATTTGTATGTTTCTATAAATCTTACTATTGAGCTGTATGAAGTGCATATTTTCTTCTTGCAAAAGATGTTCACCCCCTTGTCTTTGGTTGACTAGTCAACAGTATTATAATTTTTTTCGATTGACTAGTCAACCTTTTTTGATAAAAAACTCATTGACATTAACATTGCTGAATGATACGATACAGTAACATAAACGTTATAACGTTATAACATTATGAAACATTTAATCTCATAACAAATAGAAAGGATAACCAATCTATGAAAAAATGGACAATCTACTTAATTCATCATTCCCATACGGACATTGGTTACACAGAGCGACAGGAAAAATTGATGAATTATCACAGGGATTTTATTATACAGGCGATACAAATCCTTGATGGTATACACTCCGGTGAGATATCAGGATGTGAAGGATTTAAATGGCAGTGCGAAAATCAATGGCAGATCGAGAACTTCTATGCCGGTGCATCACAAGAGCAAATTGTAAAATTCGAAAACTATGTAAGGACTGGTGAGATCGGACTTTCCGGTAATTATCTTAATATGACAGAACTGGTTGATCGTGAGGTTTTATTATCCAGAACTATAAAAGCAAAAAAATATGGAGAACGAATTGGAGTTAATATTAAGAGCGGAATGTCTGCGGATATTAACGGATATTCCTGGGGATATCCTGATGTCTTAAGTGAATGTGGTGTGGATCATCTCTTCTGTGCACTTCATCCGCATCATGGTATGTTTCCGCTATATAAGAAACAACAACCGTTCTACTGGCAGGGACCAAACAAAAATAAAATCCTAGTCTGGGGTGGCGAGCACTATCACATGGGCAATGAGATGTTCCTCTGTCCACAGGGAGGAAGCACATATCTCCTGTTTGATGATATTCGAGGTGAGCTGGGAGGCTGTATCAGAACTTCCGGTGTAGAAGAAACGAAGAAAAGAGAAATCGAAATAGCTCAAACAAGAATTCTTAGATATGTTGAGAACCTGGAGAAGGAGGGATATCCTTATGACTTTCTTCCTCTCATGGTCTCCGGAGCGATTACGGACAATGCACCGCCGAATGCAAATATTGCAAAAAGAGTGACGGAACTTAATCAGATTTTTAACGGTAAGGTGACAATAAAGATGGCTACTCTGGACGATTTCTTCCAGAAGGTTACGAGCAGCGAGGTACCTATTCCAACCTATGAAGGTGATTTCACGGACTGGTGGGCGGATGGTGCCGGATCAACGCCTAATACCGTAAAAATATTCCGGGAGGCTCAGAGAAAATTTGATCTCTGTAAAAAACTTGACCCGAATAATGAACTTGGTAAAGCAGAGCTACTAGAAAATGCAGCCGAAAATATTATGCTTTATGCGGAGCATACCTGGGGATATTCCTCCTCAATCTCAGAGCCTTGGGATTCTCTTGTAGCATGCCTGGAGAAAAAGAAGGACGCTTATGCCATCAATGCAAACACCGACATTTCAAGAAACCTTGACATGATTCTCTCTAAAATGGGTGAAGTAACGATTGATTCTCATAAGTGCCAAAGATACAAGGTTGTGAATCCCCATCCCTTCCGGTATCATGGATCGGTTAAGCTATATATTGAGTATTGGGAGTATCTTGATGGTAACCCATTGAATTCAAGTGCAAAGCTGGAGGCCTATGATGAGAGAACGGGAGAAAAACTCGTTTGTCAGGGACACAGAATAGCCAGAGCTCAGGAGGTCGAAGTTGCAGTGGATCTAGCTCCCGGGGAAGAGAAGATAATTAAATTAAAACAGAATTTTGAGAATACAAGTACCATCAAGAATCATGCTCATATCGGTGCAGAGGGGATCAAGGATATTGATACGGGAAGTGAATACCTCGAAACTCCATTCTTGATTGAGACAGATTTCTTTAAAGTAAATTTTTCTCAGGAAAAAGGAGTTGCCTCCATTCTCAATAAGAAGACAGGACAGGTCATGACGGATAGTCAGGTAAGCGAGGGTGCTTTCTCAGCTATTTATGAATTTACACCAATGAAGGATAATAATCCGGGTGAGGTTAGGCGACAAATGGGAAGAAACCGTTGCAGTGTTGCAACACAGAGAAGTATCTCAAAGCTTACCGATATCGAGATTGTGGATAGTGGTGAGGTATTCGTTACTGCCAAGTTATCCTATGAGCTTCCAGGCACAAGGTATTACTCTGTACTACTTAAAATCTATAAGGTAGCACCAATGATGGAAGCAAAGGTCTGTCTGCACAAAGACAGTATATGGGAGCCGGAAAATCTCTATGTATCTCTGCCTTTTATCACGGATACCACCGGAGAAACTTATGTGGATAAGACAGGTTGTATCATTCGTCCCGGTATCGATCAACTCCCCGGTACCTGTCAGAGCTTCTATCTTATCCAGAACGGATTGGTGAAGACAGGAAAGGATTCCGATATCATAGTCAGTACAAAGGATGCACCGTTGATTTCTTTTGGTAGAAGAGAAGCAGCACCTATTAAACTGTGTGATGGCAAGAATACAGAGCTTAATAACGCTACCCCCTATTCCTGGGTCATGAATAATTTCTGGGAGACGAATTTTAAAGCTGATCTTGGCGGCTTCTATGAATTCACTTATACCGTCGTTGTAGATAAATACTCATCACCGGAGCAGGCGATGGAGTACTGTAAGGCAATCAATGAAGGGATCGTAGGGTTTTATATATAAAAAAGTAACTATAACATTATTTATCTAAGCCCTATTGTTTTTCAATGCAACCTCAAAATTACAGGGTTTAGATAGAAGGTATATATAATATTGATACAATTAACTCATGGTCTGTGGGTTATTACAGGAATGGAGACGACTATGTTATATGATATACTGCTGGATATTGGCGGGACGGGAATTAAGGGTGGTTTTTTCTCGGTCGAGCAAAATATAGTATCGGATTCGTATCAGTTCAATGCGAATTCTGATCTGGAAAGAGATGCTGTGATCCGGCATTTATGTTCCATCTGCAATCAGATATGGGATACGATTGAGGATGATAATAAAAGAATCCGAAACATTCGGATGGCGTTTCCGGGTCCGTTCGACTACCAAACAGGAACCTCAAAAATGAGAGGACTCGCCAAATATGAAAGCTTATATAATGTTTCTATTCCAAAAGAAATGATCAGCCTAAGCATAGAGAAAAATTATTCCTTTATTCCACGACAAGAGGATGATTTTCGATTTGTCAATGATGTAGAAGCCTATGCATTAGGAGTATTGTATAAAAGAAAGCTGTTTCAGGGATATCGGGTACTGTATCTATGTATCGGTACAGGCTCCGGCTCAGCCTATTCTGTGGATGGAGAGATATCGCAGGACAATGCACAGGGAATTCCTGAACATGGATGGGTCTATCCAATTCCATATAAGGATTCGATCATTGATGAATATATATCGGCTCGTGGTATTAAGAATTTGGCACAGAAGTATTGTAACGAAGCACATTCTCCATTAGAATTAAGCGAGATGGTGATCCGGGGTAATCAGGATGCGGGCAAAGCTTATAAAGAGTTTGGTGAGGACTTAAATTCTGCTCTCCTGCCACTTCTCATAAAGTTCGGGGCAAACACCTTCGTAATAGGTGGGAACATCAGTCATTCCAGTGAGATGTTCCTTTCACCGATCCGGGAGAGCTGTAATGAATTAGGGATAGACATCATGATAGAAAGTGATACATCCAGACTAGTCATGGCAGGATTAATCATGCTTTCAGGACGAACGAAAGGTAGGGAGGAGTAAAGTATGACGCTGGATCGAAGTAAAGCAGCAGTACCATTATATTTGCAGATTTCCGATCAGATAGGGAAGGCAATCGAGAGTGGCGAATATACCACAGGACAGATTATTCCCAGTGAAAAGCAATTACAAGAGAAATATAGCGTTAGCAGAATGACGGTCAGACTGGCAATCGGAGAGCTGGTGAACAAAGGATATGTGGAGTGCATGAGAGGGATAGGAACGGTTGTTACCTATGGTAAAATCGAAGAAAATCTTAAGCGGGTTATCAGTTTCTCTCAGGAAATGCAGCTGCATGGTGTTACAATGCAAACAAGCTATTGTGACATTAAGGCAGTGAACGCCAGTGAAAAAGTTGCAAGTAATCTTAATGTTAAAATCAACTCTACCGTATATGAGTTAACTCGGGTAAGATGTGCGAATAATAGACCGATCGTATATTCAGTGACATACCTTAAAATCGCTGATTTGCCGCTGGACGCAAGCTTATACAGTGACTCTCTGTATCAGTTTCTAAGCGATCAATATAACGTTACTATTGCACGAGCGGGAGATCAACTTGAGGCAACACTTGCGGAAGGCGTTATCGCAAAATTTTTGGAAGTTGCACAAGGCTTCCCAACATTTAAAAGAACAAGAGTAGCCTATGATCAACAGGATAATGAGGTGGAATATTCCGTCTGTTATTATCCCGGAGATAAGTAT
>JAGFXQ010000214.1 GCA_017861355.1 Bacillota bacterium | reverse complement strand
GCCCTTGCCTTCTGGATTTTAATCTGGGAGTTGGTGAGCGTTGGGGTAGGGCAGGAGATATTGCTTGCTTCCCCGATAGCGGTATTTCGGACTCTGTTTGTTTTGATACAGAGTCTCGATTTCTGGAGGACGATTCTATTCTCGTCGCTTCGTATTGTTACCGGCTTTGTACTGGCGTTAATTGTGGGTACCTTACTAGCGGCTCTTTCTTATCGCTTTCGTCTGGCGGAGGACCTGATATCTCCACTTATGAAAACCATTAAGGCGATGCCGGTCGCATCCTTTATCATTTTAGCCCTGGTATGGATTAGGTCTGAGAATTTATCTGTACTGATTTCTTTTATGATGGTAGTACCGATGATTTACTCCAGCGTGTCACAGGGACTTGTGGTTGCAGATGAAAAGCTGCTTCAGATGGCAAGAGTCTTCCATGTGAGTCCATTACAAAAGGTGATTGCCATCTATATACCTTCGGTAAAACCCTTCTTCCTAACGGCAGTTACGGTTGGTCTGGGATTTTGCTGGAAGGCTGGTATCGCTGCTGAGGTAATTGGGATTCCTACCGGTTCCATCGGAACAAAGCTTTACGAGGCAAAATTGTATTTGATGACGAAAGAACTTTTGGCTTGGACGATTGTAATAATCCTGATCAGCATGTTGTTTGAAAAGGTGGTTGTCTTTCTGTTACAGCCGGAAAGGAGACGATGATGTCGATACAATTCGTACAAGTATCAAAGTACTATGGAGAAAGTGCTGTTTTTGAAGACCTGAATCTTACGCTGCTTGAGGGGCAGTTTCATGGTCTGATGGGTGCCTCCGGAAGCGGAAAAACCACGTTGGCTAATCTGCTGATGGGCCTTGTGAAACCGGACCACGGTGAGATCAAAGGTATCGAGGGGAAACGGATCGCTGCGGTATTCCAGGAGGATCGGTTAATTGAACATTGGGATGCGGTTAAGAATATAAAGCTGGTATGTAATAAAGCTGTTACAGTACAGATGATTGAGCAGGAATTAAGACAAATCGGGCTTGAGGAATATTCAGGTAAGCCAGTCAGGGAGTACAGCGGAGGTATGAGACGAAGGGTGGCAATCGTGCGGGCTCTCATGGCGGAGAACGATCTGCTGATACTGGACGAACCCTTTAAAGGACTGGATGAGGCGTTGAAGCTGCAGGTAATGGACTATGTGAAACAGAAATCAATCGAAAAGACGGTACTGCTTATTACGCATGATCTGGAAGAGGTTAATTACTTTCGTGCGAACTTGATTACGCTGTAAGAATCGCAAAAATTTTCTTTTGTCTTATTTAAGTATATTATGCTTCTTGTAGTTGTTTTTTTCTTGGTTTTCGTCTATAATACGTAATAATTATTATGTGATAAAAGAAGGCTTTTGAGAGAAGAAAGAGGTAAAATTTATGCATATTACAATGACAGGTAATCTGGGTAGCGGAAAATCCACGGTATGCAAGCTTCTGAATGAGAAGTATCAGTTTGAGATGTATTCTACCGGTAAGGTTCAAAGAGAGCTCGCCAGACAGATGAATATGACTACCCTGGAACTGAACCAGCTGATGTGCTCGGATAAAAAATATGATAAGATGATTGATGATGAGACCGCAAGAATCTCCAGAGATAATAGAGACAAGGATATTATTTTCGATTCCAGACTGGCGTGGCACTTTGTAGAGCATTCCTTCAAGGTCTTCGTATCGGTAAGCTTAGAGGTGGCTGCTGAGCGCGTAATGAATGATCAGCGAGGTGCAGAAGAGAAATATTCTTCTCTGGAGGAAGCCAAAAAGCTTCTGGCAGAACGTGCTGCAACGGAGAAGGTTCGTTACAAGGATATCTATAATCTGAATTATATGGACTTTACCAATTATAATCTGGTCATTGACAGTACCTATTGCACACAGGATAAGATCGCAGAGATTGTTCTGATGGAGGCAAAAGCTTACGAAGTACAATATGAGAAGACCGGCAAAGAGACAACCAAGATGCTGGTATCACCAAAACGTCTCGTTAAAGAAACAGAGATTACTGCGGAAGAGGAAGCTGCAATTACTGAGTTGGTAGAGGAGTACAAGAAAGTTCTCTACACGATAAATGAAACCGTGCTGGTAACAAAGGACGAGGATGAATATCATGTCGTGGACGGATTACAGTATGCGAAGGCAGCCTTTCTTGCACAGGTTCCCTACATCTCCATTGAGGTAAGATAAAGTGGTTCAACGAAGCTGCAAATTTAACATATTTTTATAAAATGAATAGTATTTATCTGTTCGAGGCAGAGGTCCAATGGAAAGATAGTACTATAATATGATAATTTTAGCTTTATTTTTACATGTATTCCCCAAGGATATTAGTAGTAGTTTGACAGACAATAAATATAAGAGAATTCATTCTAAAATGAATTCTCTTTTTGATTCTTTGCATTCAATTATATCAATAAGTAATCAACATTCTGCTTAATAACGAAGGGGGTGAGCGGCTTGAAAACCATCTGGGAGAAACTGGTAAGAATTAAAAATCCGATTCTGATGATCTTAATCACGGTAGGCGTATATCTGTGTTTCCGATATTTGTTGGGCATGGTGCTGCCTTTTTTGGTAGCTTATTTTCTGGCATGGCTGATTCGCCCGGTTACGGATAGTCTATATCGGCGATTTCGAATGTCGCGTATCCTGAGCGGATCGTTGGCGCTCTTTTTACTTTTTGCAGTATTTGGAACCAGTATTTTTCTTCTGATTAATATTTTGGTGAAACAAGCCATAGCATTTTTGCGTAATCTCCCCATCTACCTTGATCTGATTGCAAATAAACTGGATCATATCTGTAAAGGCTGTGATGAGCTTTTTAGTCTGGAGGAGGGAACTCTTCGTGGAATGGTGGATGATAACCTGACACAGACGGTGGATCGGGTGAAAAATAATCTGATGCCGAAGATTACGGAGCATACGATAACGATAACGATCGGTCTGATCGCCTTCTTCGGAGTACTGCTTATTATCTTTGTCGCTGCGGTATTGATGGCTAAGGAACTACCTATTTTCCAAGAGAAATATTGTAATCACAATCTTTATAAGGATTTTCACAGAATTACGGGCAAATTATCAGAAGCAGGGATCGCATATCTTCGTTCACAATTAATTATTATGATTATTGTTGCGGTTACCTGTATTCTTGGACTCACTTTACTTCACAATGACTATGCGGCACTTCTTGGTATTGTTATCGCTATTATGGATGCGCTTCCCATCATCGGAAGCGGTATTATATTCCTGCCTTGGGCGATCATTATGCTCATGAACAGTAATATTTATGCTGCAGCAATATTGATTACCATTTTTCTGGTATGTCAGATTATCCGAGAGGTTCTGGAACCTAAGCTGATCGGAAATCGGATTGGTATCAAGCCATTATATACTCTGATCTCTATGTACATTGGCGTAAAACTATTTTCCTTACTGGGTTTCTTCCTCGGGCCAATCGGATTGGTTATCATCATTACCATCTATCAGGTGGTAAATGAGAAGGCGCAGGAGGCTGTGGATGCCAAACAGACGACTTATGAGGAAGACTAGTGAGGGCAAACAGATAAATTAAAAGCGAATGACGGGTGGCTTATGAAGCTAAGTTGTTCGCTTTTTGTGTATTATCTTGGAGATATATAAAATAGCAAATTATGCATTGCAATTAGCAAATTATTAGGAGCCAAATTAATCAAAATAGATTAATATTAGAATATGGATCAATTGAAGTTGACCTTGGAACTTCTTGAGATTGATCAATAAGAATACACAAGTAATCAGCAGAAGAGTAAGGAGGCAGCAGATGAGAATAGGTGGAGGAATTGAAAAACCATACTCAAATCCGGACGAATGGATCGCACTGGTGAAAGATCTGAACTATAGTGCTGTACTTGTACCGGTGAGCAATCGTGCCACAAAAGAAGAAAAAAGAGATTATTTAAACTATATCAACCGATACAATCTGGTACTGGGTGAGGTTGGTGTCTGGAGAAATCCTCTCGCCGCCAATCCGGAAGAACGCAAGGTCTCCCTCGAATATTGCAAGCAACAGCTATCCCTGGCGGAAGAAATGGGCGCAAATTGCTGTGTCAATGTAGCCGGAGCCAGAGGTGAGAACTGGGCTGGGTTCTATCAGGACAATTATACCGAGGATACCTATGCCTTAATCGTAGATACTGTTAGGGAGATTATCGACAGTGTCAAACCGGAGAGAACTTTCTATACACTGGAGCCCATGCCTTGGATGGTACCCGATTCACCGGAAGCTAATTTGAAGCTTCTGAAAGATGTGGACAGAAAAGCTTTCGCGGTCCATCTGGATTTTACCAATATGATTAATGATCCAAGAAAATATGTCTATAGCACGGACTATATCAGAGAATGCTTTACAAAGCTTGGCCCTTATATAAAAAGTATTCATATCAAGGATGCGAATATGAGAGAGGTCTATCCCTGCAGTATCGAGGAATGTATGCCGGGAAAGGGAACCTTTGATTATGCAAGCATACTGCACCTGGTGGAAGGCTTGGGCAGTGATACGACAGCCTTTGTGGAGCATCTGCAGAGCTATGAGGAATACAAGGAAGCAGTCCAGTATGTCAGAGGAATTGCAAAGAAAGAGAACATCACCATATTATAGACAAACCGGCCATTGATTAATCAGTGAGCAAAGGATGAAAATGCCTAGAAGCTAGGAGAACACCGATGGTTAAGGCGGAATATCTTCTTGACAAAGAGGAGGTTCTGGAATACAATTAGCTAATCATAAACATGATGGTAGGATTGCGAAGAAGAGGGATAGTAGATTTTAATCGTATTCCAGAGAGAGAGGCGCAGGTGAAAGCCTCTTATATTGGTAAAATCGAACCGGCCTCAGAGCATTGCATGAAAGGAGATCATACTCCCCCAAATGCAACGTAGATCCGGCGTTAACGGAGGAAAAGAGAACTGTGAAATCACAGTTAATTAGGGTGGTACCGCCGAGTCTTTCGGTCCCTTGCGGATAGAAGGGCTTTTTTGTTGTTTAAAAATAGAACAGAAAGCCGATATTAATGTTAATCATAAGATACAGCGACCAAGTACAAGTGTAAGAAAGAGATAATCTGAATTAAAAGGAGAGATAACAATGGCACAGGATAAGAAGCTGGTTGAGGCAATTACCTCGATGGACGTGGATTTTGCCCAGTGGTACACAGATGTTGTGAAGAAAGCGGAGCTGATTGAATACTCCAGTATAAGAGGCTGTATGATACTCAGACCTCTTGGTTATGCAATCTGGGAGAATATCCAGAAGCAGTTAGATACTGATTTTAAAGCGACCGGAGTTGAGAATGTATATATGCCGATGTTCATTCCGGAGAGCCTTCTGCAGAAGGAGAAGGATCATGTTGAGGGCTTTGCACCCGAGGTTGCCTGGGTTACACACGGCGGCGGGGAAGCACTTCAGGAGAGAATGTGTGTAAGACCTACCTCAGAGACCTTGTTCTGTGATTTATATTCGAAGATAATCCAGTCCCATAGAGATCTTCCGAAGTTATATAATCAGTGGTGTTCCGTCGTTCGTTGGGAGAAAACCACCAGACCTTTCCTTCGTTCCATGGAATTCTTATGGCAGGAGGGTCATACCGCTCATGCAACCGCAGAGGAAGCAGAAGAGAGGACCATTCAAATGCTGAATGTATATGCTGATTTCTGTGAGAGAGTCCTTGCTATTCCGATGATTAAGGGACGCAAATCCGAGAAGGAGAAATTCGCCGGAGCACATGCAACCTACACAATTGAAGCGTTGATGCATGATGGCAAGGCATTGCAGTCCGGAACCAGCCATAATTTTGGTGATGGTTTTGCTCATGCATTTGACATTAAGTATACCGATAAGAACAATACCTTACAGTATGTTCATCAGACTTCCTGGGGTATGTCCACCAGAATCATAGGAGCAATTATCATGGTACATGGTGACGACAGTGGTCTCGTATTACCGCCGAGAATTGCACCTACTCAGATCATGATTATTCCGATCAGCCAGAACAAGGAAGGCGTTCTTGATAAGGCTTATGAACTGAAGGAAAGACTAAGCTCCTTCAAGGTAAAGGTCGATGATTCGGATAAGAGTCCCGGTTGGAAATTCAGTGAGCAGGAGATGCGCGGT
>JAGFXQ010000213.1 GCA_017861355.1 Bacillota bacterium | reverse complement strand
CGGTAAAGTGGGTTATCCTTTCTTCGGACAATTAATTCTTGATTGCTTAAACCGCACGGAAATAGCGATGACTCAGGATCATGCCTTTAAGGCAGCAGAGCTGGGTGTCAGAGCTCAGATGCGGGCAATGGAGCTGACTGGACGTGTCATAAAATGATGGATGACAAAACCATAGAATGACAAAGTTATAAAAAGTCAAAACCATAGTGTGACTAATGCATAAAATGGCAAAAGCCATAACATTATATAATTATCAAGTTACATGAGGATAAAATAAGACCGTACAGGAGAATATTTAGCAGTTACTGCTATCTATTACTCACGTACGGTCTAACTTTTATCAGGACATGCGTAATGCTTCATGTAGCATTTGTTATATTTATTTAACTATAAAATAGTCTATTCCAACTCGATCTTGTAGTTGTTCAGCTTTGCATAATCGTAAGCGGCACTGCTAGAGGAGCAGTAAATGGTCTGCTTGCCGACATTTTCCCAGCTGTAGAAGGCTCTCTTGTCAATCTTTGTGATTGAGTCAGGGATATGAATATTCAGCAGCTTCGGGCACCAGCCGAAGGAATAACCCTTAACTTCAGTCATACCCTCAGACAGCCATACCTCCTCCAGACTTAAACAGTTGTTGAAAGCATAAGCATCTACAAAGGAGATGGAATCCGGCAACTTCAAAGTACGGAACCCACAGCCCTCGAAAGCACTGTGTCCGATGGTGTTAAGCGAAGCAGGGAAAGAAATCTCCTTAAGGCTAACACAATTGTTGAAGGCAGATTGTTCAATGGATCGTAATTTCTTCGGCAAATTGACTTCGCTGAGGCTGATGCAATTTGCAAAGGCACTACGCGCAATCACTTCAATTTGATCCGGTAAGGTAATTGCGGTTAAACTTCCGTTGTCTTTGAAGGAATAAGGAGCAACGTATACGATATTATCCGGTAGTGTAAGCTCTGTGGCATTACCGGTGTATTTCACAAGAAAGCCGTTATTCGTAACTACCATGTGATTGACTTCATTATCACGAATCCACACGGTTCCGGTGAATACGTAACTGCCCAGAGAATCCAATGACTTAGGCAGAGTAATATCGGTCAGATATGCGCATCCACGGAAGACGTTGTCACCGATCACTTGAACTCCTTCCGGTACTGTAACTGAGGTTAATGCACGACAGTTACCGAAGGCATAATCATCAATCGTCCGAACGGAGGATGGAATGGAGATCTCTTTTAATGAAGTACAGCTATTCAGCAAGTAACTTGCAATATAGGTAAGATGAGTCGGCAGCTTAATGTTCGTTAAGTTGACACATTGCGCGAAGGCTCCATCATTAATCGTATCTACGGAATTGGGAATGATTAATTCAGTCAATTGATGACACTGTTGAAATGCATTTGCACCGATATAACGAAGTGTCTCCGGCAGTTTGATGCTGGTTAAGCTGAGGCAGCTCTCAAAGGCTCCGTTGCTGATACGTGTTGTGTTATCTGCGAGAGTAACATAGAGCAACTTGGAGCATCCGGAGAAGGTATAGGGGTTAATCTCGGTGATCCCTTCCGGTAATGTAACAGAGGTCAGTTTCCTACAGCCCTGGAATGCACTTTCCCCAAGAGAATTCAGCTTCTCGGGAAGAGTAATGGTTCCTAGTGAAGTACAATACCCGAAGGCATTGTTACCAATGGCTGTAACGGAAGCAGGAATCGTGATAGAGGTTAATGCCTTACAATTGGAAAAGGTGCCGGCTTCAATTCTCGTAAGTGTGTCAGGAAGATTGATGCTGGTAACCGAATCACAGGAAGCAAAGGCTGAAGCACCGATCTGCGTGATACCTGCAGGCAGCTTAATACTCTTTAACGCTCCACAACCGGAGAGCATACCTTCCGGTATCAGGGTCAGGTTCGCAGGAAGCTTGATACTGCTCAGTTTTGAACATTCGGAAAATACATAAGGCTCAATCACCGTTACGGAATCAGGAATGCTAACAGATGTGAGGCTGTTGCAGAACTGGAAGGTTTCTCGCTGAAGCTTAGTCAGACTAACCGGAATATTGATCTTGCCCAGTCGATAGCAATAACGGAAAGCCTGCTTACCAAGTGTGGTAATTCCATCCGGAAGATGAATTGTGGTTAATACTTCGCAACCTTCGAAAGCTCTTCTTGCAATATAATACAAGGAACTATCCTCAGGAATACTAACCGTCTTCAGCTTTGAACACCAGCGAAAGGCTTCGATGCTGATGAAATTCACTGTCTTTGGAAGAGTGATCTTCGTTATGCCGCGGCAACCGGAGAAGGCACTCTCACCAATATAGGTTAATTTGTCCGGTAGGGTAATACTTTTTAATTTATAACAGCCGGAAAATGCTTTGTAGGGAATTCGCTTGATCCCCTCCGGCAGGTTTATCTTCTGTAAGGAATTACAATTAGCAAAGGCTTCGTCCTCGATCGTAGTTACTCCAGCCGGTAACACAATCGTAGTTACTTTGGTATTCTCGTAGAAAGCACGTTTGCCTATCGTTTTGATGCTATCCGGCACAGTCACTGTCTTCGATGTTCCGGTATAAGCCAGTAGTACACCGTCCTTGATCAGGAAGTCACTGGTTGCTGCTCTTGCCTGCGATGTTAACAGGATGCATAAGGCCAGAAAAGTCATAACACCAAGGAGCTTTTTAATTAATTTACTCATGATACACCTCCGATTACTCGCTATGTAGGTTAGTTCCAGGCATATGATTATGCGAAGGAACGATATGTATATCGCTACCGATTACGTTAACATTGTATTCCATCTCAGGCGATGTTATCAAGTTAAGTTTTCCTTAAGATTGCTCAATTCCTCTTCCATATACTGTAGTAATTGTTCTTTTGAAATCGCTGTATCATGCCCTTCCACACAAGTGTGAAAATCCGTAGCCTTGATAAAATCAATGAAATGAAGCAGTTTATCCATATCATAACGACCTTGGTTATGGTAATGATCTCCACAAGCTGAATCGCCGAGAAAGAGAATCTGTTCCTCCGGAACATAGATAGCTACACTATCATCCGAATGTGGACCGCCTATGTGAAGAAACTCACAGGTGACACCGCCAAGATCAAGGTTAAGCCGGTGGTCGAAGATGATGTCCGCAGTGGTCACCTTGATCTCCTTGCGATCGGGATATTCCTTGCGGATGCAGGTATCACAAAATTCAATATCTTCTCCGGTAGCCAGCCGATGTGTCATAGATTCTTCATCCCATAGCCAATTGGCCACGACCTTCAGTTGTTCATTGGTTAACCTTCCGGCGATGGATTTGGCTGCGATTGCATGGATGCCAAAGGTGTGATCCCAGTGCCAATGAGTAATCGCTACATAATCCGGATAAGGAAGAGAAAGATCCTTCAGCTGCGACAGAAATAGGTTAGCGTGATCAGCGGAATTACCGGCATCGATCATCAGAGAATAACGATCGCCTCGGATATAAGCCAGGTTAGGTCGATCGGTCTCCTGTGAGAAGGGAAGATAGTAGATGCGATCAGTAAGCTTAAGAAGCAGATTGGACATTATCTGCACCTCCGATCTCCTGGTCGATATGGAAGATACCGATTTCCTTATAGTGTTCTATCTTATAGTTAACCGTATTGAGACTGTTCGAAAGTACCTTCATTTGGTCAAGAATCTCCGTCTTATGCTTCTCGAGAACTTCTTTCCGTTCCTCGCAGGTATCCTCACCTTGCAGACATAGCGTCATAAAATGCTTGATCTCCTGGATTGGCATACCACTGTTCTTCAGACAGCAGATGAGTCCCAGCCACTGGATCTCTGTCTCACGAAAAGTCCGGATACCGGAGTCGGTCCGCTGAAGAGTCGGTAGCAGACCCTCCTTGTCATAATAGCGTAATGCGGAGGGAGTTAGGCCCAACTTCTGGGCAGCTTGTTGGATGGAATAATTCATAGGTTAGTACTCCTTATCATGATTGTATGCTGACTTATGTAGTGAAACATTTACCTTCGCAAGATGAATTTACTCTTACAAACAAGAATTAATTAATGCAATTAAGAATTTAATTCTAGAATTTACAAAAACACCTTGACTTAAAGTTAACTTTAACATTTATAATAAATATTGTCAACAGCTGTAAAATGATTGATCACTTCATAAGGAGGTAAAATGCAATGATATTACAAGATACATTTACACTAAAGAACGGTGTTAAGATACCAAAGTTGGGACTTGGAACCTGGCAGATCCCCGAAGGAGAGGAAACATATAATTCTGTACTGTGGGCATTGCAGCACGGCTATCGTCACATTGATACTGCGATGGCATATGGTAATGAGGCCAGCGTCGGGAGGGCAATTAAGGATTCGAAGATTCCGAGAGAGGAGATCTTCGTTACGACGAAGTTGCCGGCACAGTTCAAGGGATATGAGGTTGCAAAGGAATGTTTTCAGAAATCTCTGACGGCTTTGGGTCTTGATTATATTGATCTCTACCTAATTCATGCTCCCTGGCCCTGGGATAAGATCGGTCTGGACTGTACAGAAGGTAATGTTGCCAGCTGGAAGGCTTTCGAAGAAATCTATGACAGTGGTAAGGTGAAAGCAATCGGTATCTCTAACTTTGAGCCAAAGCATATCGAGCCAATTCTGGCGATGTGCAAGTACGTACCGATGGTGAATCAGATTCGTTTTCACATCGGAGATCGACAGGAAGCTGTGGTTAGCTTCTGCGAGAAGCAGGATATTCTGGTGACAGCATATTCCCCTCTCGCTACCGGAAGAATCATCGGTGACAAAGCGATCGTCGCAATGGCAGAAAGCTACAAGGTCACTCCGGCTCAGCTGTGCATTCGTTATTGCCTGCAGAAGAATATGGTGGTTATTCCAAAATCCACTAAGGAGGAGCGTATCGTATCCAATGCTCAGGTGGACTTTGAGATCAGTGCAGAGGATATGAAGAAGTTAGATCTGTTATAAGATCTCGGTTATTATAGGATTATTTACAATTGCATGGATGAAAGCCCGAAGTAGAGGACACTTTTCGTTGTGTCTACACTCCGGGCTTTTTTACACTCTTTTCGATAAGATAAAAATATTTGAATACTTTCCCATATCGCAATCGTTCTTAAGAATAACACAACAAACATCGACTGGATCAACTAACCTTACAAAGGCTCAGAGGAAGCTTGATCCATTCGATAAGATTGCTGTACCACAGCAATGGATACATGAGAGGAAGGGATGACATGAAATATTCAGAGATCGGGGATGCGCTTAAGGAACAGATAATTGAGAATACCTACCCGGAGAGCATAATTGATAGTAAGGCGAAAGAAGATGCATTTGTACATAATGTTATTTATTATAAGATGTTTTATATCTTTATGATCGGTAATCTATTTGGTTGCTATATGGAGCAAATTCAGTACTATATTCAGAGAGGAATCTGGGAGAGCAGAGCGGGAGTAATCTGGGGGCCGTTCTGTGAGATCTACGGTATCGGGGCAGTGCTGATATTCTTGCTTTACCGGAAGATGACAGAAAGCTCTACCGTCACTATATTTGCAGTTTCTGCAGTTTGTGGCTCAACCTTTGAGTATTTGGCGAGATTGTTTCAGGAGATCGTATTTCACTCGATTACCTGGGATTACAGTAATCAACCCTTTAATTTGGGGGGACGGACCAGCTTGAAATATGCTATTTATTGGGGACTATTAGGATTAATCTTTATCCGAGGTATCTTTCCCATATTAATCCGACGATTAGAGAATATTAGAGGTCGGGCGGCTTTCGTATTTACCTGGATCATCATTCTGTTCATGTCAGTGAACCTCCTGTGTTCTGCAGCAGCGGTGAACCGGTGGAATGAACGCATTCAGAACCAACCGGCAGATAGTTCGGTGGAGGAGTATCTGGATCATCATTATGACAATGATACGATGAAGCAGATATTTCCTCATCTGAAGTTCATGGATACCACAGCTTAATTCAAGGGCTAATTTATACCATCAATCAAACCCGTAATAAGAATACATAATGTCCCTAAAGAAATCAGGAAAAATTATTACTTCTTGAAATAAGATATTTGAAATTATTGGAGATCTTAGTTATACTATGGATAAATGAAGTCTATCCAAGGAGGTAATTATGTCGGGATCGATATATGGAAATAGTTTTGTGATATCAACCTGGGGAG
>JAGFXQ010000212.1 GCA_017861355.1 Bacillota bacterium | reverse complement strand
GCTACCTGCAAGCAGAGTGATAATTCTGTGAACGGGGATGGCGACTGGGGACAGGGTTACGGGTATCAATTCTGGCGATGCCGACACAATGCTTACCGTGGAGACGGGGCCTTTGGCCAATATTGTATCGTTATACCGGAATATGATGTGGTTCTGGCGATCACAGGCGGAATGAGGGATTTACAAAAGCCACTGGAGATTGTATGGGATAAGCTCTTACCTGGTTTTGGGGATCAAGAGCTTCCGGAAAGTACAGATTATGAATTGCTTAAGAAGAAGCTATCCTCATTAAAGCTATTAATGCCCGTGGGAGAGGAGCATTCTTCTTACGAGTCCAAAGTGAATGGCAAAAGGTACCAGCTGGAGTCAAATCCGTTCTCGATGGAAGAGATATCCGGCCAGTTTCATTCACAAGCCCTGACTTTAACCATCAAGGCAGATCAGAAGGAATTGCATTATGAAGTGGGAATCGGGGAGTGGAAACAGGGAACCTTTTTCTTTGAAGGGAAGTCGGAACCGATAGTATTTACCGGCATCTGGGAGTCCGAGGATACCTTACTCCTTCAAGCGCGTTTGATAGAGATGCCCTTTGCCTTCAGCATCCGCTGCCAATTCTCGGAAGATAAACTGCTGCTTTCTCAAAATTTGAATGTAGGTTTTGAGGATCCGAAGCCAATCAACATAAACGGAAAACTTATTCTTGAATAGGAAAGCGATTCATCGGAATATTCTTAAGAATTTATAAAGAATCAGAAAAGGATGTCATATGATATCGGAAAGTAGCCGATATCTACAATGATGTCCTTTTCTTTTGTAAGGGAAAGTATTACAATAAGAGGTATAATTTGAAAACATAATTAACAGGCTTTGTAATCAGTAAGGCTGTTAATAGAGAAAGGTTAAAGGAAGAAATATGCGCGTACATAAGGATAAAAAGACAGAACTTCGCAGGATTTTGGGGTTAACTTCAGCTCTGTTTCTGATGGTATTATTGATTTCATTTCTGCCCAAGCAGGCAGATGCAGCTACAACAATCTCAGTAAAGGAAATAAATTATCAAAATAGTACAATTACAATTCAACTGGGAGACAGTGATCGAGCAGCTTATTTTTCAGATACGTCAAAGAAAAGCTGGGAAGAGATTCCGGGGACGATCAGCAGTAGTAATACGATTGTTATGGATATCTCATGGATTACAGCTACAAGGAATGTTATTTTATACTTGAAAGGAAGTTCCACCTCATCTGTGATCTCGGTTACTATTCCGAAGCAGGCAAGTAATTTCGGGGTAACCTTTAATAAGGTGAAAGGCACTTTTACCTTTAAGAACGCCGGTAATAGGAACATCGAATGGAGAAAAAAAGGGAGTACCGTATGGAACCTGGTAGATCCAAATAAAATCTCCTCCGAGATGAGTCTGATGTATACCAATGGTGCAGCTCTATACTTTCGTCTGGCACCTTTGAATGGAACGGGAATCTCGAATGTAGGTTTTCGTCCGAGTAAAGAGGTTGCGATTAGTATACCAAAGAAGTCGGCAGCTCCTTTGATTGTCATCAACGGTTCTAAGTTTAGTATTGCGGTGAAAAAAGGTATGGCATACCGTTCTATGAACAGCGGAGGTTCTGCATCCGAGTGGATCAGCATCAGTAGCAACTCAGATCTTTTGTTGAAGAACATTGCACCAAGTGTTCTATATCGTGTAAATACAGCAACTTCTTCTGCGATTACTTTTCAGTTTAGAACAAATGCAACCAGTTCGGCTTTGGAATCGAAGACTACTGCAGTGACAGTCCCTATTCAGGAAGGACCTCCGAACGCAGATAGTTATGGTATCTCCTTGGGATATACCAGTTCCAGCACCTTATCACTGCAAGTGAAGGCAGCCAGCAGTACACTGCCTTTTGAATATACCGTTGTTAAGGAAGGTTCAGAATTAAATTATCAGAATGCAGTGTGGACTACAATTGCCTCAAGTACGGCTCTGACATTAGATAATACAGTGGCAAAGCAGGGAAGTCACATATACCTTCGTAAGAAATCAGTCGGAACCACAGGCAATACGGATTATACTCTGGCATCTGCGGAGCTGGATATCAGCGGAAATAATGGTGTAGCATATCCAGGTGCACCGATACCGACTACATTAACTACGCTGATTACCACATCGGGAGTATGTAATGTAAATAGAACTGCCAGCTACCTTACCTTTTCTTTATATAGTTCTACTTCAACAACGGTATCCTCAATCAGCTTCATTGATGCATATGGTATCACACGAGGAAACGTAAGCAGTAAGAGTACAGTGGCAAAGAATGCAAATAGCACAAGCAGTACGGATAAATACATAATTACAACGAAGATAACTTCAACCGAGAATATTGATTCGGTGACCGAGGAATTACTCTATGCGAAAATCACCTTAGCGAATGCGGATGTAATCACCAGTACAGCAAGTGCGGGTATTCGATTATATCTCTATCCCAAGACTACGGTGCATAATCCTACGGACGCAAGCTATACCAATAATTTCAAAAGAATATTCCAATCAAATGACAGCAAGGATGCGTCGAGCTTTAAGTTCGTTCTGGATCTTGGTACCGTAAAAGTAATCGATGCCACAGAGATTGGTAAATACACCCAGACCCCGACTGCAATTAGCTCGATAAAATATGATGGTTACACCTTAACATCCGGAACAGATTATTCCGTAGAGTATGGTTCCTATATTAACGATGATGAGGAAACAGTTGCGACTGCCACGGTTACTGTGAATGTGGCTAACTTTGAGACCTCACCGTTGATTGATATCACGGATACTGCTGCTCCTCTCGAGATATATCTGAATAATAATGAAATACTGGACAAGAATATCAACATTATTCTGACGAACACGGCAACCTTAAAGGATATTCCAATTGCCTGGTCGATTACGGAGGGCAGCTTAAAAGAAACAAAGACCTCTACAGTAACAAATTCGGATAATACAACCACGACAGTGATGGAGGAGGTAATCACTTACACCCTGGAGCTTAGCATATTCAGTAACAGCTATAGTGTCAGTGTGTCCGATGTCACCTGGGGAGAAACCTCAATCTTTGGCTCTGCTAAGATATCAGGGGGAAAAGCGGTCATTTATCTATCCAATGCAAAGATTAATAAGCTTTCCACAGCTTCAACCACCACCAACAATGTGGTCATCACTTTAAGTAACGGTTATGCAATCAGGACGGGCTGTAAGCTAACAATCCTGAATGCGAACTAGTACAAATCACAGGAGGGCTTTTAATTATGAGATTAAGAATAGTAACAACCTGTCTGCTCGTTGCTTTGCTATACTTCTGCCTGCCTTTGCAATCTGCGAGCGCAGCAGAGGCATCCGCGATTAGCTTTGGTGCAGTTGATTACGAGAATCTGACTATGCAGGTTTATAACAATTATAATAATGTGATCTATTATTCCACGGACAACAGTACCTGGTCCGAACTGGAGGGTAGCTATAATACATCCGGTAAAGTTTATTCCATCGATATCTCCTGGGTGTCCTCATCTTCGGATGAAACACTATATTTTAAGGGTGATGTAGTGAAGACTGTAAAATCCATTACCTTACCGATGCAGAATTCCACAATTGCAGTTGATTATGATAGGGTGGAAGGCGAATTTACGTTCAGCGAAGTAGAGGAAGCGGATTATTTTCAATGGAGAAAGATAACGGATTATAATTGGAATACGGTAAGTCTAAACGAGAATTCCTCGAGCTACAAGAGCTTCCTTACCACGATGGAATATATGCGTGTCAAGGGAGCAAAGATCCTGATACGTACACCACAGGTGATTGGAACAAGTGCAAATGATGTCGGAATGCGACCAAGTAGCGAGGTTACAATAACAATTCCTGCAAGAGGTACAGCGCCGTCCGTTAAGATAAATACCTCAAAGCTCAAGCTGTCCACCACTCCGGCGATCGAATATTATGATGCATCGAATGATTTATGGATCGAATGTGATGGCTCAATGTCGATTGAGGATATTGCACCAAAAGCTTTGTTTAGGAATGGCGGAAGTTCAGTAACGTTGTTACTTCGCAAATCTGCAACGATTTCTTCTGCAGAATCAAAGATACAGAAACTGGTGATCCCCGGTCAGACAGCAGCTCCCACCATCGGTGGAAGCTCCAGTGATGTTACCTATTACTACTTGAATTCCAAGCTGGTTCTGCAGTTTAATAAAGCATCGGATACCAATATTTTTGAATATGCGATTGTGGATGAAGATGTTGATTATGATCCTGCAGACTTCTCATGGAAACAGGTGAACACAACGAAAATCATAAATTTATCTGCAGCTACCGCTCCAAGGGGATGTTCCGTTTATGTCAGAAGAAAAGGAACGGACGAAAATGCTTCGAAAAATATACCTTCTATACTTTCTTCCGATGCGAATAGGTTTACCGTAACCTATTGATCGAAGAGCAAGATCGAAACCAATCAACCGGTGTTGTCTTTAAAATAAGATAAACCGGTTGATTTTTTGGTGTTAGCAAGCTGATACTTTGTTCGGGAAAGCAAGAAGAACGAGGAAAAGTTATCTTTATTTCATAGATATTTTATAAATCTTTGAAATATCTTACAAATGGAACACAGAATGTTCATTATTATGATTTAGAATAATGTGGTAGATACATGCATTTTTACCATAATTAAAGGAGAGGGAACATGAGAAAAGTAATGGCTTTAATACTGGTTACAATATTGCTGCTACCAATACAGGTTACTAATTTGGGAACGAAGCAGGCATACGCCGCTACGAAAGCACAAAAAGCAATTAACGCACTTAATATTATGAAGACTGCAAAAGGAGAGATCAGCCCGGACACAATAAAAATTACAAGAGGACAGTATGCACAGCTGCTTGTAAATATGTCATCGCTCAAGGATACGATTCCTGCCTCCAGTAATGTTTCTCTATTTACTGATGTATCAAAGAAATATTGGGCTGCCGGATACATCAAGACAGCAGTATCCAATGGTTGGATGTATGGCTATCTCGATGGAAACTTTAAGCCTAATCAGGCAATCACCATGATAGAAGCGATTAATGGTGTACTGAAGCTGTTGGGTTATAATGACAGTGATTTTGCAGGAAATATATCAGCGAACAAGATGGCTTTATATACCTCGAAGAAATTGAATAAGAATGTTACAGTATCAAATAAGTCTTCCTTCCTGAGTTATTCGAATTGTGTTAACCTATTTTATAATGTATTGAATTCGAATACCAAGGATGGGAAGGTCTATGCTCAGATACTTGGCTACTCTTTGGATGCCAATGGTGAATTGGATTATCTGTCTTTGGTTAATACAGGGACAAAGGGTCCAATTATAGCTGGAGATAACTGGACCACCAAACTTCCCTTCTCCGATACTAATGCTGTGTTTTATAAGAATGATATTAAATGCACCTTTTACGATATCAGTAAATATGATGTGCTTTATTATTCCGAAAGTTTTGAGACCGTATGGGCATACGATAAAAAAATAACCGGTGTACTTAGTGCAGTTACTCCGGATTTGCTTAACCCTACCTCGGTTAAGGTGGCCGGAGTTACCTATAACTTTGAGACAAGTGAGGCTGCACAGGAATTTTCCTCCGTCGGTGCGATATCGAAGGGAGATATCGTCACTTTACTCCTAGGAAAGAATAATACGATAGCCGGAGTCCTCACCAAGGACGAGTATAATACGACAATTACCGGAATCGTGACAAATACCGGAACTCATAGAGTGGAGACGTCAAACGGTAATTATGTCAATACAGCTTATGCGGAATTCGTCGATGCAGGCGGAAATACCTATTCTCAAGATTATAAGGATAGTCAGCTTTTTCTGTCCACGGGTGATATTATCCGGGTTGCCTATGAGGATGGGAAAGCAACGGTGAGTGAGTATGATGCTTCCAAGGTTACCCTTGATAATGCTTCTTTTAATAGTATAGGAACCTATATTGGAAGCAGAAAATTAGCTACGAATGTGAAGATACTGGATTATTACAGTGGTAAATTCATCACAGTATATCCGATCCGACTAATAAATATGATGATTACAGATAATATGGTGTATTACTATGACACCAATGCCGGTGGTGAGATCGAGAATCTGATTTTATGTAATGCGACCGGGGATTTAGATTC
>JAGFXQ010000211.1 GCA_017861355.1 Bacillota bacterium | reverse complement strand
GAATTAACCAAAGGATTCGTAATTAACGCCATACTCTCAATGTGTTTCATGATACCGGCGATGAAATGATATGCTTCTTTACTTAATCCAAGTTTATCCGAGGGATCCTCGAAGATGTTGCGACCATCCTTACATAACGACATATTAACATGCATACCCGAACCATCTACGCCATACTTAGGCTTCGGCATAAAGGTAGCATGAAGACCATGTCTTTTCGCTATCGTACGGGCAACCAGCTTGAAGGTCATAATATTGTCGGCTGTAGTCAACGCATCATCATATTTGATATCAATCTCATGCTGTGCCGGAGCCACTTCATGATGGGATGCCTCTACGCTAAGCCCCATTTCTTCCAGTGTAAGCACCATATCCCGTCGTGCATTTTCACCAAAATCAAGAGGTCCAAGATCAAAATAACCGGCACGTTCATTTGTAATTGTCGTAGGTTGACCATTCTCCTCCATATGGAATAAGAAAAACTCCAATTCAGGACCAACATCAAAGGTATAACCTAATGCTTCAGCCTCTTTAATTGTCTTCCTCAGAATATATCTGGGATCGCCTTCAAAGGGCTGACCGTCAACCCGGTAAACATCACAAATCAAGCGAGCTACTTTACCCTGTTGAGGTCTCCACGGGAAGGTAACATAGGTATTCAGATCCGGATGCAAGTACATATCGGATTCCTCAATACGAACAAAGCCTTCAATCGAAGAACCATCAAACATACATTGATTGTCCAATGCCCTCTCCAACTGATTTGTTGTTATTGCTACGTTCTTCAGATTACCAAACATATCGGTGAACTGTAAGCGGATAAATTCTACATCGTCCTCTTCCACCATTCTAATGATATCTTCTCTGGTATAGTTCTTCATCATCACCACTCCTTGTATTTTATATTATGATGTTTATTAAATATTTATTTAGAGAATTCAAATCATTCATTAGAAAGTACGCTTCGCGTCTTTCAATTGTCATGAACTAAAAAATAGGGCAAGGTTTCCGTGACACGGAACTCCTTCGCCCATATTAACTACGATAATATCAGTAGGATAACCGCTTTGTCAATATAATATTTGCCCGAAAATATAAAATCCGTTCCTATAACTTCCGTTCAGGATCTCAATCTGTTGTATCCCCATTCACCAAAGCTGTTAAACCTTTCAAATATCTCATTATACAATGGTAAGACTTCTGGTATAGATATTCTCAATATCCTCCTTGGTTGGAACTACCTTGGAATTCGTTCTATTTTTCGCCTGGGATGCGATGGATACATAACGTTCCAGCTCCTTCGTGGTAATCTGTTCTCTCTCACCTAATAATCGAAGGAATAGTGCTTCAAATTCATCCATCGAAGCTACTCCCATTGCAGTTAAAACTCGTTTCACCTGCTCCGGATCATGTTTTGCGATAAACCGGAGAAAGCTTGGCAGAATTAATCCATTTGCCCGGCCGTGGTCCACATCCTTAAAATAGGTCAGACAATATCCCATTGCATGTACCACTGTAGTGCCGGTATGCGCGATGACAACCCCGGCAAACATAGATCCACACAATAGCTTTTCTCTGATATCAATTGATAATTGGTGCTCAACACCCAGCACTTTACTTGGGGACAAGCTGCGTAGACACTGTGTAATTCGATAAATACTTTCGCTTGCCAGAGCATTACTTACAAAAGTGGACCGCACCGACAGCATTCCTTCAATCGCATGGGATAGTGCATCCAGTGCTGTATTGATTGTTATGGACATCGGAAGGCTTTTTGTATACCTAGCATCCAGAAATGCAATCTTCGGAAATAACAATGGTGACGATATGCTTGTCTTCGTCTGCTTGGCATCATTGGTCAATATCGAATAGGGGGTAACTTCCGAGCCTGTTCCTGCAGTCGTTGGTACTAAAATGAGTGGTAATGCCTGTGTCCCGTACTGCCCTGAGAACAACTCCTCTTCCTTCAGTTGTTGCACTGCCAGTAAAGCAATCGCTTTGGATGCATCCATTGGTGAGCCTCCGCCAATTCCGATAATGAACTCTGCCTTGATTTCTCTGGCATATGCTGCCCCCTCATACACACTGGCTATGGAAGGGTTACTGTGAATTCGGTTATAGATATCATAGGAGATGCCTTGATTCTGAAGTGCCGTAATCACATCCGACAGGGCACCACTCAGCTCGGCAGAATTGCCTCCGGTAACGATCAAAGCTTTTACACCGTACTCTTTTATTAATTCCGCATTCTTGATTATGCATTCCTCAGACATGATTACTTTTGTGGGCATAAAGAAATTAATATTCATACGTTACGATACCTCCTATTTTTATAAACCATTTTCATCCAAATCATCATAAGTCTAATTATACCTTCATTCTACTTCCTGTCAACCGCTATGTAAAAGAGCGTCAAACCCGCGAATTTTGGTAACAAATGACGATTTAATAATATATTGTTGGTTGTATTTTGTATAATTATGTTATATACTGAATATAGTATATTGCTTTGGGGGGGTAATTTTGCACGTTGATTCGATAGGAAAAGGCGGATTAGTTGAGGTAGAAGTAAGATGCAACGGTAAGTCGATGAATTTTAAAAGTGAAGTTGCCCATGTTGTCAATAATTCTATCTTAATAGACCCAATTAAAGTAAATGAGCAAACCATTGGATTTTCTGACAATTGCAAAATTAATTTTTTATATGTGCACGAAGAAAAGCTGTTTTTATGGGAGAGTGTATTTGTCAAACTGGTGAAATATGATGGAGCAGTCTATCATAAAATTGATATCTACGGAGAAGGAAAGCCTTATAACCGTAGAGATTCCTATCGTATGTATATAGGTGAAGATATGCCTGTCTATGTGAATACTGCCACAGGACCCTCTGCTTTATCCGTATTGATCAAAGACATCAGTGAAACCGGTGTAGGTTTCATAGCTAAGGATGATATCGACGTGGATCGCACCATCCGATTAAAGTTAAAAGACAACAACACGATTCTCAGTCTGTCCGGTGTCATTGTCCGTAAGGAATTTCTTAGTAATCTCGGCTCCTTTTTGTATGGTTGCCGTTTCAACGAGAAGAATGATAAGTTATCCAGATATATCGCCAAGAAGCAAAGTGAGGCTCTTCGCAAAAAGAATATTGCCAGTACTCCTCTTAGACGAGAAGCCGGTGCGAAGACTAAGATGGCAGAAACTTTGAATAAATAAATGATATAAATAATCAGTTATAGTAAAAAAGAGGGTTTTGCTGCTGCAAAACCCTCTTTCTATGTCTGTAAATTCTGCAAATACTGCTACATTGGCTTAACGCTATCCTCTGTTACAACATTAGCCTCCGGTTTATTCGCACTGTTATCCAAATTAACGCCAAGCTTCTCCATCGTGATGAACTTAAGTAAGGTATCCATAACTGTACTGCTATTATTGCTGGTGCCATCACTCGCTCCCATATTAACTACCGTCTTGGGAACAATGTCAACCTTAGCATTCTTAATTGCATCCGACAGTTTATCCGTGATTTCCTGGATAACTCGGAATTCAGCACCGCCATATGCCTTAACCTGAGCGTCAATTGCACGAGCCTTCGCTAAACCGACATTTGATTCCTTGGAAGCCTCCGCTTCACCTTCTAAGGTAATTCTGGATGAATTTGCTTTCGCAAGAGCGACAATCTGATTTGCTTCCTGCTCCGCTTTACTAGCTAAAGCGGCACCACTGTTACGCTCAATATCAATCTGAATCTTTGATTTGGTAAGGAAGCTCTGCTGCTCAGCAACTGCCTGAGCTTCACGCAGAGATTTTTCACTTTCTGCCGCAGATTGCTGCTTCTGGTAGGTAACCTTCTTCTCTTCCGCAATCTGTCTCTCACGAAGCTGAGTCAGAATATTCTCGATCTGAACATCTTCTACCGGTGACTTTGGTGTGCCGATTAATACCTCTTCCAACTGTAGGTTATACTTCTGGAATTTGTCTTTCATCTCACCTAAAGCTCTTTCACGGATCTCGCTACGTTCCTGTATTAATTCAATTAAGGTCTTTGTCTGAGCAACATCCTTAAAGTATGCACTTACCAATGGATCAAGAGACTGGTTTACCAGCATACTGATATCACCGAATCGTTGTATTACCCAAGGTGCCTGCTTGTAATCGATATGCATTACAACCGACAACGGTAAGGAAGGTTCAAATGCATCCTTGGTAATGATATCAACCTCTGTCAGGTTCTCATCGTATTTATGTGATCCAATTTCACCTTTGTTCCATTTTAATATGATATTAGTAGTAGGAACAAGAACTACCCTTCCTGCATCGGTGTTAAAGGCATATTTACCAGGCATCAAAGGCTTCTCCAGAACACCCTTACAACCCTGACCCACCAATTCGCCATGCTTATAGTCGCTGCCAGTCGTATCTACACCTTCTTTACCAAAGAAGGATACTACAACGCCGACAAAACCGATCGGAACAACTGTCTTGGGTCGGAACTCAACGGTTGCAAACAAACGGTTGATGTAATAAGTACCATCCGTAAGAACCTGTATCTGCTTACCACGTCTTCCGTTCAGACCCAAGAATTTCTCCGGATCCTGGAAGCTGGCATGCTCCTCACCAACATAAGGAGCGATGATCTCGCCATCCTGAAGAGAAAGGCCATCATGTACTGTTACAATACCCATGACATCACTAGCCTCCGGACCTTGACCCATGATGATAACCGGACTGAATGCATTACGATCCAGTAAGGTCTTCTGCATGGTGACAAGCTCCATACGTTCATTCTTCGAGCTATTGAAGGCAGCCTTAATATCAGTAGGTGTAATCACGATAAATTGTGCTAAATTGATTGCATAAGTACCTTCTCTCAAGATACCTCTCTGCGGTCCCCTCTGTCCGCCATTTTTCAGGAAGCCAGTGACATCCTGGAAGTTATTCGCTTCCGGTACAACCTTACCTAAGGTCTGTGTCGGAGCCAACGGCGCACCATCACGTGCAAAGATATAGGCAATCTGACCTTGAGGAATAGTGATCAATGGATAACGGTGAAGCTTATACATCAGAGCGGTCTTAAAGTGAATACCTCCACGAAGTACATTCGGACCGTAACCAGCTTCCCCATTTAATGCGATGATGGAATCCTTTAATGATCCTCTAAAACTCCACCATTTTTCTACGACTGCTACCTGATCTGAGGATATTACCCGAAGTCCGAGTATGACGAAAATCAGAAGGTAAAGTCCCAAAAGGGCAGCCATAATCACTGCTGCTAAAATAATATAATCCATAACTATCTCCCACTTCTTTCTTTTATTTTGTTCAGAGTAAACAGTACCTTTATCATTCACCCTGACAACAATCGATCTATACTTCAATATACTCCTATTACAAAAAAATACAACACCTTCCGTATTAAGAAAAGATTAAAATCGTATTAAATCGAGTTTTCCCTTATTATGTCATATTATCATATATTTTTACCAATTTATTCTTGCTGGTATAAAATACAATAAAAAACCTCTGACAATCAAAATTTATGATTATCAGAGGTTTTTTATGTCGTTTCAATCTATTTTACTTCATAGGAGAGATAATTGACATTCGCTATTCTTCCGGTACCCATACTCTCATCTGGTTCAGACCACGGTTTCCCCACAGATAATAAGGGATTGCCTTGATGGTGCAGGAACTTGGCTGTGGTCTATTCCTGGAGTAGAGCTCTGGCCCGGACTGCATTCGATAGCCGTCCACTTCCAGCAGCTTAATTCCTCCAAAGAGCTGTGGTGCTGCCACCGCCTTGATTGGAGCATCCTTCACTATGCGCAGGCTATGTACCTCCCCTTCGTTATCCGCACCCTCCAGACAATAGACGAAAGGTCCACTCTGCAGAGCCACATACCCTTCATTATTATGAACCCGGGTATTGGAAAAGATACGGTGAGGTGTATGATCCAGCTCCAGAAGAATCTCATCCTCCGGTGCAAAGCCTTGGTTAATATAAGCATATCCGTCTTTTATTATATCTGATAAGCATAATTCTTCACCATTATAATAAAGTTTTGTATTTTCGGTGTCGCTCCATGCGGGTATTCGTATTGCGACCGTAAAGTCGTTTTTGGCAGCTTCCATGATAAGCTTATATTTTACCGTTCCACCAAATGGATAATCCGTCTGTGTGATCAGCTTACATCCTTTCGTCTTGGTAAAGTCTGCCTCACCGCCGATAAATAAGTT
>JAGFXQ010000210.1 GCA_017861355.1 Bacillota bacterium | reverse complement strand
TTGGAGGGATCTTGTAGATCCAGCAGCATAATTCCGGCACAATATCGCTTCTGCCAGCGATCCTCCCATCCATTCTTGCCGCGGGTGCGATCGATATCAACGGAATGGAACAGGGTTAGCCAGCCTGCTTCGGTCTTAACCGGAGGTGCCCCCGGGCCGATCTTATCATTTGCAAAGGGCACGTCCTCTACCGCCAGTAACAGTTTTGTATCGCCCCAATATTTCATATCATAGGAATAGGACATCCAGGTATCAAAACGGTCCACTCCTCCCCTCGAATATACGGGGAATGGACGTTCCAGGCGCACATATCTTCCATCGATTTTCTCCGGGAAGAGTACCATATTACGATTGTCCGGCGCGGTAAGAGATAGTACGGTCACGGTCTTCAGATCCTCGGTAACTCCGATACCACCACGAAGTCCATGTTTGGTATCTACCGCAAAGCATAAGTAACATTTACCTTCAATGATGGTAAGCCGGGGGTCATATACCTTTGTCACCTCCGGATCACCAAGGTCCTTCACTGTTAAAAACGGTTCTTCCTGTACCTTCCAGTGGATACCATCCTCACTGAATGCAAGTCCGATCAGACACCCCTCGAAGGAGCCCCTTCCGTTATAGTCATAATCGTTACGAAAAGCCATCACATATCTTCCTTGATATTTTACCACACCTGCGTTAAAGATACAGTCAGCCTGATAAGGGATATCCTTTGCACTAAGTACCGGTTCCCCTCCTTGGTATCTGGTAATCACCTTACTTGATTTTAATATAGGTAGCATTTTAGCCATTGTTTTCTCTCCAGTCTATGTCTATTACTTGTCCTGTCTTGTACTACATCAAGTCTTATGTATAAAGAACATGATGTTGTCTATCGGCTTACTTTATATAATAAAGATCTTCATCGCTTCCTCGAGTTGTTTTACGTTCTCCTTTAATTCCGATGCTTCCTCATTCAGTGCCTTAACTGCACGCAATTGGTCCTCGGCAGTTGTCTCCACTTCTTCGGAAGCGGCCGCTGTCTCTTCAGAAATAGCAGAGATATTAACGATGGCATTCAGGGTCATCGCCTTCGCTTTCTCAATATCCTTAATCTCATCCGAGATATTACCAATTTTCTTAACTAGCGTCTCAACATATATCTTAATATTTTCAAAAGCCTCAACAGTATTCTGCAGTGCAGCTTCCTGTGACTTTACAATAACCTCAGTCTGCTTCACTGAATCAACGGTGGATTTGGTTTTGCTTTGAATACCATTGATGATGACACCAATCTTTTTCGCAGCATCTCCGGAATCTGCAGCTAATTTTCTGATTTCCTCTGCAACAACTGCAAATCCTCTTCCAGCCTCACCGGCTCTGGCTGCTTCGATACTTGCATTCAGTGACAAAAGATTCGTCTGTACCGTAATCTCTGTGATCACACCTATAATATCACTGATTGCTTTTGACTCACGCTCCAGCTCCTGAATATTACGGATGGTTGTCTTATTGATATCCGCAGTTGCTTCCGTCTTATTGCCTAAATCATCAACAATTGCAAGCCCTTCCCCAACGACGGACATCGCCGTACCGGCGATCTCATTAATCTCTCCGGTATTGTCATAAACCCGGTTAATCCGCTCTGCGAGATCGTTGGTTTGAACCAGACATTGTTCTGTATCCTGTGCCTGATCTGTCACTCCTTGCTGGATATCTGAAATTGCAATTCCGATACTTTTACTGGACTCCAGCATAATCTGTGAGCTTGAATCCACCTTATAGGAGGATTCGAGTACCTTATCACTTATCTGGTTGGTCTTCTCAATCAGACTCTTCATATTATGTATCATATGATTTACACTGTCTCCAAGCGTTCCGAATTCGTCCTTTTGCTTTGTGCTGATCCGGACTGTCAGATCTCCTTGTGCTGCAAGTGCAAGCTTAGAGATTATCTTATGAATACTGGAGCTGATGTTGCCGGAGATAAGAATTCCAGTAGCTATCGCTAAGGTTGCAGCGATCAGCACAATGATAATAGTTATGGTCTTAATAATGTCTGCCTGCTTCGTCAGATGAGAATAGGGGATTAATGCACATGCCATCGAGGCTGACTCTCCTATCTTGGCGTATACATAGAAATATTTTTCCTTATTGACCGTTACATAATCAAACCCGCTGATCTCATCACTATCCAAGGAAGCACGGAAGAAATCCTGACCGGAGAATATCGATGACTTATCATCTTCTGTATCCGTAATTTCGCGTCCATCCGGACAGATAAATGCAAAGGAGCTGCCCTTCGGCAAATCAAGCCCTTCTATTACTTCCTGCAGAACATCTTTTTTCACATCAATCATGATATACCCAACCGGTTGGGATGCAGTATTATAGTACTCCCTTACCAGAGTTATTCCATATTTCTCAGGCTTTGTCCCGAGCTTCTGGTCAAAAAAAGTATGATAGCCACTCCATGCCATTTTATTTTTGGCAGAGGATACCTGCTTGGCTTCTTCCGTCTCTTGATATACCTTATAAGGGATGTCTTCCTTCGCTTCCTGAATGATGGAGCCGGTGGAGGTGATCTCTTTCCCGTAATTTGCAATGATTGCAATATTCTCAATGATGCTGTTCGCGGTTGCCATTGACATTACATTATTGCGGAGCATACGTAAGGTCTCGTTTTCCTGACCCGCATCCTTTTTATAAAATCCAGTAAAATACTGTTTCATAATCGCATCGTTCTGCAACTGCAGAGACATATCTTCCACATTGTTCAGAATTAGCTCATAATACTCTGCTGCTGTATTGATACTGGCTGCAGTGGAACTCTCATAATTTCCTATTATCTTCGTAGATGCCTTGGAATAAGACACCAACCCCAGGATAATAATGCACATAACCGGAATAAGAAAGCAGATAATCAGCTTTCCCCTGATACTTGATTCCCATAATTTCATGACACCCTCCGTACTGCCTCTTTGAAGGAGCTCCATATCCGAATGAATACAGATAGAACTCCGCAGTGTATATTGGTATTTATTTATCAGTCTGTAATTTTTCTTTGTACTCGGTCGGGGTATAGCCGTAGTATTTCTTGAAACAACTGGAAAAATAGCGCTGCGAACTATAGCCGGTGCTCAGTGCTACATCCTGAATCTTATTCGTCGGATTTTGCAACAGTTCACCTGCCCGTTCCATTCTTTTTTGAATTAAATATTCGGTAAAGCCTTCCCCTGTCTTTTGCTTGAATACCTGTCTGACATAATTGGCGCTGAAAAACAATTGTGAGGAAGCACTCTCCAGATTGAAATCCTCGTTGGCCAGGTTATGTTCAATTAACGTCTTGATATCATATACTAATTTGTCACTCTGGTTCGATATGATCAGAGAAAATTCGTCGCAGCGTTTTATGATATAATCCTCCAACATCAGTTTGGTCTCATATAACGTACCGCACAATAATTGATCCTTGAAGTACTGCTTCATCTTCTCATCCTGCCAGATTCGAAAGGTACTACCGGATTCCATCAGCGCATTATCCAAGGAAAATACCAGTCCGAAGATTGACATATTGACATACTCCATCGATGTAAGGTCGAAGCTTTCATAGTATTGAATTATCTCATTCAAGATAGACAACGCTTTTTCTTTTCTTGCCAGCCGTATACTCAGTATTAATCTCCCTTCCAGTTCCTGCGGGCGATTACGAAGCGGCTCCAGACTGCGATTAGCCATATGCTGTTTTATTTCTTCATAGTTCATAACACAGTTTTGATCCGGTAAGATCGTCTTTGTCACAAGCAAAGACTCCTCATAGGAGCACGAGGCTTGCTCTAATCTAGGGTAGATCTTACCCAGAGCACAGATCAGGCGTATATTATAATACTTCTGGAAGCTGAGATTCATCTTCTCCAGGCTGGTCCGAAGTCCCGTATAGAAATCAAATACATCGGTATGATTACTGCAGAAGATAATTGCTAATTGCTTATCATGAAAGCTGACTGCATAGTTCTTCGTATCCTGATCAAAATATTCATCCATGATGATCCTAAGAAAATCTTCAATCAGATTCTGGTTACTGAAGTTCCATTTGATATCAACCGCATCGGTCTGCAATTTGAGAATTCCGCAACAATAGTAATGCGCCTTCAGTTCGAGCTTAATTGCCCTTCCTTCTTCGATGAGGTTCTTTTTATCCGATTTGTTCAATAAGATATCCTTCAAAAACCGTTCCTGAATGAACATAAGATTATCGTCAAAGTGGTTCTGAAGTTTCATCATATTACGTAGTAGTGAAGTGTTATTCTCCATCTCTTCCATTAATTTGCCCAGTACCTCAAACAGTTCATCCGGAAGGAATGGTTTAAGAAGGTAATTCGTTACCCCTAATTCCATCGCTGTCCTGGCATAGGTAAAATCATCGTATCCACTGATGATTACAGTCTTTAGGTTAATTCCTGTATCCTTCACAGCCTTAATCAATTCCAGTCCGCTAAGCTGAGGCATGCAGATATCCGTTATTAAGATATCCGGTTTTAACTGCTCTATCATCTCAATTGCCTGTGTTCCATCCTCTGCACATCCGACAACCTCTATCTCCAGGGTAGACAGATTGATGCTTTTCGCCACCAGATCTCTCACATACGCTTCGTCATCCGCAATAAGTATTCGATACATATTAACTGACCTCCATGATCTGAGTAGGAATTATAATGGTTGCTCTGGTCCATTCGCCGAATTTACTTTCAAACATCAGGCCATATGCGTCACCATAATATAACTTGATTCGTTCATTTACATTATAGATACCGTAGCCTTCCTCCTGTTTCCTCTTTCCCTCCAGAAGGCCTGCATTGATCTCTCTTAGCTTCTCAGCTTCTATACCGTAGCCATTGTCTTCCACGCATATCTTTACAACTAATATTCCGTTTTCTCCGATATTCTTACTGGTATATATCCTGATCAAACCTTCTGAATCCTTCAACTTAATTCCATGATAGATTGAGTTCTCGACCAGTGGCTGAAGAATTAATTTGATTGTTGGAATTCCAAGCAGCTCTTCATCCACGTCAATCTGATAGTTCAATTTGCTCTTATATCGAATGCGCTGTATATTCAAATAACTTCTCACATGCTCAATTTCATCCCGCAGAGTGATGATTTCATTGCCTTTACTAAGGCTTAATCTAAAAAACTTGCCCAGGGAATTCGATAGGATACTAATCTCGGAAGCTCCCTGATCTGCTGCCTGCCAGGTAATTGCATTCAAGGTATTATAAAGGAAATGGGGATTAATCTGAGCCTGCAACGCTTTTAATTCTGCCAGACGCTTCTGTTTCTGAACATTTTTCACTAATTCCTTCTCATCCTTTAAAGCCTCGATATTCACATTCAATTCCGAAATCAGATGGTCGATTTCACTTATCATATAGTTAAAGCTATCTGCCAGATTACCGACCTCGTTCTTATAGGGATAGATAAATTTGACATGGAAGTCCTGTTGGTTCGCCCGCCTCATAATCTTCATAAGATTATTCATTGGTGTAGTGATGCTAAATGCGAGTATAACTGTGATAATGATACTGATGATAACTCCAAGAATTAATATCAATATGATGAAGGTTCTTAAGGCTGCCAGATTACCTAGAAGATCCGATTTGGATTTAATACTGTACAGTCTCCAATTATTTGCTTTAATTATTGTATAAGTACCAAGATATTCCTCACCCATATAATTTACCCTTTTACAGAGAGCCTTATTGTTGTCCAGCTCATCATCACTAAAGCTGTCGACGATTGAGCCTTCCTTGGTACCAAAGTTCACGATATTTCTTCCGGCTTCATCTACGATAAAGAGCTTATCCACGGAAATATAATTCTCTGCCAGATACTTTTGTATCGTTGTTTGCTGCAGGTTAACCACAATATAGACATGTTTTACACTTCCCACAACCAGAAAACGGAATACCACCGGAATCACCATATCATGATCCGTGAAAATTTGGTCCTTCATTGCCGGGAACCAGGCGATTGATTTGTTCGGATCATTTTCAAAGGTCTTATAGAATTCCGATTCTTTGAAATTAAAATTGTGATTTCTTATTCTTGAGAAGTTATCAAAAGAGCTGAGATCCGTATACATGAAAATCGAGTGAATATATCGATCTCCCTGATAGATCTCTGTTAAAGAATCAGCAACATAACCAAGGACTTCTGTATAATTCTCACTCCCTGGATTATTCAGGTAGTCACTCATCAGCGTG
>JAGFXQ010000209.1 GCA_017861355.1 Bacillota bacterium | reverse complement strand
GACGACAAGGTAGATAGGACAGAGGTGGAAGTGCGGTAACGCATGTAGCTGACTGTTACTAATAGGTCGAGGGCTTGACCTAAAAATGGTTTGTTAACATTGTGTTCTATGAACACAACAATTGGATGTTGTAAATATCGTTTTCTAGTGTGGTTTCAATAAGGCCCAGTGGCTCAGTTGGTTAGAGCGCCGCCCTGTCACGGCGGAGGTCGAGGGTTCGAGTCCCTTCTGGGTCGTTAAAGACAGTAAGTATTATAGCTTAAGTCTTAGATAAATGTATGAATGATCTTTATTGAATCATTTAATTTATCGCTTATATATAATTTTACCAGATTTAAAAATGGTTTATTGTATATAATAATCCCATGGGATCTTAGCTCAGCTGGGAGAGCATCTGCCTTACAAGCAGAGGGTCATAGGTTCGAGCCCTATAGGTCCCACTCAATATCTTCATTGATATTGAAAAGCATATTTTGTTATATGCCGATGTGGCTCAATTGGCAGAGCAGCTGACTTGTAATCAGCAGGTTATCGGTTCGAGTCCGATCATCGGCTTACAACTGAATAAGGTTGTATTAATTTGGATGGGTTCCCGAGCGGCCAAAGGGGGCAGACTGTAAATCTGTTATCGACGATTTCGAAGGTTCGAATCCTTCCCCATCCACTGGCGTAGAGCCAAAGATAGTAAGCGTAATCCGTGAACTATTATATAGTTATCGCGGGGTGGAGCAGTCTGGAAGCTCGTCGGGCTCATAACCCGAAGGTCATAGGTTCAAATCCTATCCCCGCAATTCAAGACAAAAGAAAATACGTATTTTGAATTTTCTTTTGTACTAATTTCAAAAGAAAATATGTATTATTTTCTTTTGTATTATTACTAATCTAATATCTTTCGTTAAACCAGAAGAGTGGGCTTCCTTTCTTCGTAGGTATACGAAGTTGACCTTGCCCAGATAGCTCAGTTGGTAGAGCAGAGGACTGAAAATCCTCGTGTCGCTGGTTCAATTCCGGCTCTGGGCATTTTGCTTTGCTAAAGTATCAAAAGAGTCTTTATCGATTATTTTAAGCAAAGGATGAATTAATCCTTATGGGATATTAGCTCAGTCGGTAGAGCACATGACTTTTAATCATGGTGTCCCGGGTTCGAACCCCGGATGTCTCATATAATAAAAGCCCTAACATCGGGCTTTTATTTTTTTTGTCCCTGACAACATTTTACCTTCAATGACTAAAATACCTCTAGTTCTAACTCGGACAGATTCTTTTGACCTTCCCGATGCTTCCGACTAATAATATATCATAGACTATTCTCACAAGTATATCGATCTATTGTCATCTGTGATAGAATATAAGATAGAATTTGATTTGAGAAAAAGATGGCATGTTTTATGTCGAGAACATTTCCTATACTATGAATATGGGTGGCGATGAATTATAATGCAAGATAAGATTAGCTTTTTGAAAGACCTGATACAGGAGAGCAATAATATTGTTTTCTTTGGTGGAGCGGGAGTATCGACGGAAAGTGGAATACCGGATTTTCGCAGTACGGATGGATTATATTATTCGAAGTATGACATTCCACCCGAGACGATATTAAGTCATCGGTTTTTCATTAGCCATACGAAGGAATTCTATGACTTTTATCATGATAAGATGATATATACGGAGGTAATTCCGAATATAACTCATCTTAAGCTTCAAGAGCTGGAACATATAAATAAACTGAGAGGAATCGTAACTCAGAATATTGATGGTTTACACCAAATGGCTGGAAGTAAGAAGGTATTAGAACTTCATGGCTCTATTCATCGGAATTATTGCATGACATGCGGGAAATCTTATGGACTGGACTATGTCTCCTCAGCGGAGTGCATTCCACTCTGTAGCTGTGGGGGTATTATTAAGCCGGATGTAGTTCTTTATGAAGAAGCATTGAATCAGGAAGTTATGGAAGAGGCGATTATGCTGATTCGTGAAGCAGATATGCTGATTGTTGGGGGTACTTCGTTGAGTGTCTACCCGGCGGCAGGATTACTTCATTACTATAAAGGAGATAAACTGATTTTAATTAACAGGACGATAACATCCTTTGATGAACAGGCTAATCTTAGAATTAATGTATCATTGGGAGAAGTGTTCTCACAGCTATAATAATTTTGACAAGCACATAAGAAATAGTGTATTATGGTTAATGTGGATTGAAATGACATCTATGCTATTAAACTGACAAACAAAAGAAAATTAATGTACAAGGAGAAACATCATGAGGTTTGCTTTGCCTAAGAACAGAACAGCCCCACTTATTGTATTTGCTATCATAAGTATTATTGTGTCCCTTTCACTGGGACTATTTCATATGAATCGTATGGCTCAATACAGTTATAGGTCACAATGTGAGGACTATAATGTTCTTACAAATAATGACGCGGCATTACTGAAACAGGAATTCGAGAATAATTATAAGTCATTGGAGACAGCTGCAATACAGATATCTGGTATAGATAATTTTGATAAGGAAACAATTACTCATATACTTGGCGTAATTAATATGGAGCATTTGTATGAGAATATGAATGTCTTAGATCAAAATGGCAGAGGCTATAATTATTATGGACAATCAGTAGATATGTCTAAGGAAAGTTATGTGACTGCAGCGCTTCAGGGGAAGAGTACTTCGTCGGATAAATTGGTCTATACAGAGAATAATATCCCAGTAATCGAATATGCGGTTCCGATTGAAAAGAATGGAATATACCTTGGTGTATTAACGGCACAGATGAAAGCGGAGCTTAATAATATTCAAATTCTTCAGGATCAGGTCGAACATGGCTATCAGATCTATATAATCAATGATAGGAATGAACCGGTCTCCTACATCTCAGGAATTGATATTACAAGCTTTAATTATGATACATTACTGTCTCAAGGTAAACTATTTGATAATTCTACTAGTTATACAGCATCGATTAATTTGAACACATTACTTGAGAAGAATGAGGAACCTAACACATATATATGGAACAAGGTACCCCTTGATATCAATGGATGGTCGGTCCTTATTGGTGGAAAATATACAATAAAAGCTGCAACCAGAGACATATTGCAGTTGACCAATCTTATGTGGCTGATTGTTATCGTCGCTGCGATTTTAATGTTCATATTAATGATTATTACACAGATTAGGTCTAATAAAAAGGTGATAAATACCTTGTATCTGGATCCGGTTACCGGTGGAGATAACTGGTACCGCTTCCGAATGAATATGAATAAAATTTTGAACAGCAAGCAATTTAACCGGAAGAATTATGCCCTGATTAACTTTGATATCAATCGTTTTAAAATAATCAATGACGCTTATGGTTACCATAAGGGTGATGAAGTATTAAAGGACATTTACAATGCGGTCAGACGATGGGCAAAAGCAGGTGAGCCCTTGACACGTTATGCTGCGGATCAATTCTATGTGTTAATGTCTTTCTCTGATCAGGAAGAACTGACCAAGCGTGTATTCGATTTGAATGAGCGGATTCGTCAACTGCGCTATACAAAAACAGCGAAAATATTCTATGGTGTTTATTATATTACAGAACGCAAAGATTCGATCGATCGTATGGGAGAATTTGCGCAAGTTGCAAAGAATAATATTAAAGGAAATTCAGAGAGTATTATTTCCTTCTTTGACGATGTAGCCAGAGGAAGACTTCTTGAAGAAGAAGAAATTGAAAAGTCGATGAATGAAGCCTTGAAGAACGATGAATTTCATGTATATCTGCAGCCAAAGTACATGGCGAAGGAGGAGACTATCTCCGGTGCGGAAGCCTTAGTCCGATGGAAAAGCAGTAATGGAATGCCGGTTTCACCAAGTGATTTTATTCCCTTATTTGAGAAAAATGGCTTCATTACAGAACTAGACTACTATATGCTTAAGAAAGTATGTGAGCTAATCCGGGATTGGTTGGACAAGGGTTATAGTCCATTACCGATTTCTGTGAATATCTCCAGATTGCATTTTGCTAATTCTCACCTTGCGGAGACTATAATCGATATTGTAGACAGTTATCAGGTTCCTCATAATCTGATTGAGTTAGAGTTAACAGAAAGTGCGTTTCTTCAGAACAAGCAGATGTTAATCGATACCGTTGTACGACTTAGACAGGATGGTTTCCTTGTATCAATGGATGATTTTGGTGCCGGATATTCATCTTTGAATTCATTGAAGGATCTTCCACTTGATACGGTGAAGCTGGATGGGGAGTTATTCCGTCTGACCGATGAGGTAGAGCGTGGACTCTGCGTAATCCGTAATACGATTACCATGGCAAAGGACTTACATATGAAGGTAGTCGCAGAATGCATCGAGACAAAGGAACAGGTTGAGTTTTTATGCACTGTAGGCTGCGATATCATACAGGGTTATTACTTCGCTAAACCTATGCCTGCGGATCAATTTGAGAAACGATATTACTCTTTTCAGGTGATTGACTAAGTTGATAGAAAATTATACTTTTTAATAGAATGTGTGTGTAATTTGCCGATTGCTTTAGACTGTTATTTATAGTATAGTAACTATATTAATGTGCTAACTTAAGGATTGCGCTATGCAGAAACCTTATGTATGCGCACAAACTCAACGATAGTAAGTCCACATGGCTTCTATCAATAGTATAAGTTATCAGGCAGTCAGCTTAAATCGATGATCACAAACTGCGGTATCGCAGTGGCACATACTGTCATGTTCTTTGGGAGGTAATTAAATGAAGCTATTTCTTGACACAGCAAATGTAGAAGACATTAAAAGGGCAAATGATTTAGGTGTCATTTGTGGAGTAACAACGAATCCATCCTTGATCGCGAAGGAAGGAAAAGTATTTGAAGATGTTATTAAAGAGATTACCCAGATTATTGATGGTCCCATCAGTGGTGAAGTAAAAGCAACAACAGAGAATGCCGAGGATATGATTAAGGAAGGCAGAGCGATTGCTAAGATTCATCCTAACATGGTTGTAAAGATCCCAATGACCTTAGAAGGTTTGAAGGCCACCAAGGTTCTTGCTTCCGAAGGAATTAAGACGAATGTTACACTTATATTTTCAGCAAACCAAGCCCTGCTTGCTGCTAGAGCAGGTGCTACTTATGTATCCCCCTTCGTTGGTCGTCTGGATGACATTTCAGCACTTGGTACGGATCTAATTAAGACCATTTCCCAAATCTTTCGTAATTACAATATTAAAACAGAAATTATTGCAGCAAGTATTCGTAACACCATTCATGTTACAGAATGTGCTTTAGCTGGCGCGGATATTGCCACAGTTCCCTATAGTCTAATTGAACAGTGTGCAAAGCATCCAATGACAACTTCCGGGATTGAGAAATTCCAACAGGATTATAAAGCAGTATTTGGTGAGTAAGAATAAGGGGCAATAAACTATACAATTATTTATTTAAGGAGGATTTACAATGAGCAATATCGATACAATGTCAGTAAATGCGATAAGAGTTTTATCCGCGGACGGCGTTCAGAAAGCAAATTCGGGACATCCGGGTTTACCACTTGGTTCTGCAGCTATGGCGTATGAGTTATGGGCAAAGCATATGAAACACAATCCGGTTAATCCGAAGTGGGCTAACAGAGATCGTTTTGTATTATCCGGCGGACATGGCTCTATGCTTTTATATTCCTTGCTACATTTATTCGGATACGGCCTTACGAAGGAAGATTTAGCTAATTTCCGTCAAGACGGTTCCTTAACCCCCGGACATCCGGAGTACGGTCACACGGTTGGTGTTGAAGCAACAACAGGACCTCTCGGTGCAGGTATGGCTATGGCAGTTGGTATGGCTATGGGTGAGGCTCATCTTGCAGCTAAGTTCAATAAAGAAAGCTTTCCGGTTGTTGATCATTACACCTTTGTACTTGGTGGCGACGGCTGTATGATGGAGGGTATTACCTCAGAAGCTATGTCATTGGCAGGTACCTTAGGCCTTGGTAAGTTAATTGTATTATATGATAGTAACAAGATTTCGATCGAGGGAAGCACAGATATCGCATTCACAGAGGATGTTAAGAAGCGTTTTGAAGCATATGGTTTCCAGACATTAGTTGTTGAGGATGGTAACGACCTGGCTGAGATCGGTGCTGCAATCGAGGCTGCGAAGGCAGACCTTTCCAGACCTTCCATGATTACCGTTAAGACGAAAATCGGCTTCGGTAGCCCGAGAGAAGGTATGGCAAGTGCACATGGTGAACCCCTTGGAGCAGATAATA
>JAGFXQ010000208.1 GCA_017861355.1 Bacillota bacterium | reverse complement strand
ACGCTTGCATCATAGATCTTTTCATAGTAAATCCTCCGCTTTATATAATTTATGAGGTTTTCAAAACAGTGTAAAAAACATCATTATGAACCGCTTTGATTACTACCATACGTTAATAATATCAATAGAAACACGACAATAGTATGTCATGTATGGAAGGCATGTAAATTTATATTCTAGAGTAGGCTGTGCTATATATTCAATATTATAGTTGTTGGCTATCTTTTTGTATACGAGAAGAATGGATGTGATTTTCATTTATATTCGTTAGATAGATAACCCTGGCATGGAATATGGTGGAACGAATTACATAATTATGATAAAATATGGGAGTGATGCTGTGTTCAAGGATTATCCGGATTTTACTATTAACCTGATAGGGGAGGTAACGAATTGAAAGTACATAATATTGAATCAACTAGTTTTTTACCAAAAGGGCAGGTTACTTGTGAGATTAAGGATGATCTGCTTTCTATGAAGACGAATCATTCCATACCTACCGAACGTTTTGATGCAGAGCATCTTTCGATTAACTCCTATATTTATCTGCCGGACCGATACCGATTGCCTTTGCGCATCGACATGAGTGTGAAAATTGATACACCCGGTCTATACCTATTACTGGGGAAGGGCCATGTGAATTTTGGTACCCCATGGTCGGATAATCGACGTATGGATGATATCATAGCTCCGTCAAGAAAGACGATGTTCTTTCATAATCATGTGGAAATGAATCAATTTACCGATATTTCTTTAATCTATGATATAAACGAAATGCAGATTCTGATTGACGGGGAGGAGCGATATTATTCGAAGAAGGAACGATATATGAAGGCTCCTGCCTTCCGAGAGTTGAATGAGAATGGATTTGAAGTAAAGATAGCTTGTGACAAACTGGTAGAGCTATGTATCAAAACATTCACGGTCACAGAGTTTGAAGATACTTGTGGAATTGTTCCTTCCGGGAAGGAACTGCCGGCGGCATTTACGAATAATAAGGTAATCATGCAAGGCGAAAAGCCAGCCTTTGAGGAATGCATCGCATTTTTGCCGAAGGGTATTCAAATAGAAATAAGAGAACTCGATGCTTACTTAAGATCACTGAAGCCACTGGGTTTCAAGCGTCAGATAGAGAAACACGGTAATAAAATTACATATATTGCATCCAAATATGGTGTGTCCTATGCCATATTTTTAAGTAATGATATATTTGATCATTCGCTGCAATGGTATTTAGTCACAAACGGAAAACCCGAGACGTGGCACAGGATAGCCGATCGAATGGAGGATACCCTGAATGGTATCGCCGGTAAAGCTCCGGATTTTGCTGAGCGCATGTTTTATTGTCTGGAGGATTGTGTGGGGTGTTATCCGAATTGTTTGGCAAAAACTCAGTACCGGCTCGGGGATAAGCAGAAGTCTGTATGTCATGGAAAGCTCAAATTCAGAATGAGTGTGAATGGCTTTGCGGATGTCCGTACATTTGTTAATGAGATAAGCAGTCTTGTCTAGGGGGGACTCTCTATAATAGATAAGATATCTTTTCTGAATAAAAAGTGGTAAAAATCATGGGGGACTAATCGTATGGTAAAGCAAGCAGATGAAAATGATATACCGATTATTGAAGAAATATTATTGGATGCAGTTAATTGGATGTCAAAAAGGGGAGAACCCAACCAATGGAATGAGACTAACGTAAAGTGGTCCATTCTTTCAAAGTCATATAAAATAAATAATTTTTATATTGCTTATCATAATGGCCAGCCATCTGCAATTATGGCTTTAACAGATTATGATCCAACCTATTGGCCTAACATTCCCAAAGGGGAATCTTTATATTTGCATAAACTTGCTGTAAAACGGCTATCTGCAGGAAAAGGAGCTTCCAAAGAATTAATTGATTTTGCTAAAAATCTGGCACACAATAATGGTATCAAAGCAATCCGACTTAATTGTAATCAACATCGAGCAAAATTAAGGGCAATTTATGAAAACGAAGGCTTTGTATGTGTGGAAGAAAAGTCCTTTGACGGAATAAATGATACCGCTTTATATGTTTTTGCCTAGTTCCATTGCAGACAAAGATATATCGATAAGTCCTGCAGAAAGACCTTATTTATTATTGTCTTTTGTAAGATATTTCATAGCCAATTCATCCTGTAAACTGGGATCATTGGTTGTTCCTTTTTCTTTCGCAAGTCTGTAATATTCACATTTATAATTCACACGATCGAGAGCATGTTGAAGAAGTTCAATTTGTTTCTCGGTCTTTTCTTTTTGCTCCAGGAAAAGCTGGTAACGCTTATCAATGGTAGAATCACCTTCTTCACACCAATGGAAAAAGAGTTTGATATCCTTCAGTTGCATTCCGGTTGTCTTTAAGCATTCAATCATTTTGAGACATTCGATATCGGTATCGTCAAAGACGCGGATATTTCCTGTGGTTCGATTGACGCGAAAGAGTAATCCTTCTTTATCATAATATCTAAGGGTTGAGATTGATATATTTAACATTTCGGATACTTCACCGATGGAATATGCCATAATTACCTCCATTATTTTAAAATTGAAATACTAATAAATTAAAAATACATTGAAATAAATAGAAATAAATTGAAAATAATTTGAAATAAACTATTGACCTAAAGTTAGGTTTAGGTTTTATGATATTTATAATACTTCATTAATTACAATACAACAAGAGCAAATTTTAGGAACCAACATAAGCTTCGATAGGATAGAGAAGTTAAGATAAGGCTGCGATCTTTTCTTGAATTTGTTCGGATGTTGCTTATATTTGCAGGCAGTGAAGGTACATCATTGTAATCGTAGTGAAAGAGGATGGAGGAAAAGAGTGAAAGAAAATCGCTTTCACGTCTAGTATGTGCGGCCGTTGGCGGCGGAATGGAGAGGTATATGATATACAAAGAATTTCAAGGATTAAAATTATCTGCATTAGGAATGGGAGCAATGCGCCTCCCGGTTTTGGATGGAGCTTATTCCAATATTGATGAGGCACAAACTGATAAAATGGTTGCATACGCGATGGATCACGGTATCAATTACTTCGATACTGCCTGGGGATATCATGAGGGCCAGTCGGAGGTCGTGATGGGAAAGGTACTGAGCCAATATCCGCGTGAAAGCTTCTATCTTGCATCCAAATTTCCGGGCTATGATCCCAGCAACTGGGATAAGGTTGATACGATATTCGAAGAACAGCTGAAGAAGTGTAGAGTAGACTATTTTGATTTTTATCTCGTTCATAATGTCTGTGAGATGAATATCGATGCTTATCTGGATCCGAAATATGGCATTTATGATTATTTGATTAAGCAAAGAGAAAATGGGCGTATCCGTCATCTTGGCTTCTCAGTGCATGGAAGTTATGAGGTTATGAAACGTTTTCTTGAAGCGTATGGAGAGAAGATGGAATTCTGTCAGATACAGTTGAACTATCTGGACTGGACCTTCCAGAATGCAAAGGATAAGGTTGAACTGGCGCAGGAATATAATTTACCGGTATGGGTTATGGAACCACTCCGCGGTGGCAGCTTATGTAAATTATCCGAGGAGAATGAAGTTAAATTAAAAGCCTTACGTCCGGAGGAAAAGATCCCTGCTTGGGCATTCCGCTTCCTACTGACTTTACCTAATGTAAAAGTGGTGCTGTCCGGAATGTCTAATTTCGATCAGATGGTTGAAAACATTCAGACCTTCGAAGAAGAAAAGCTGTTAAATGCTGAGGAAAATAAAGTACTACTGGGTATCGCCAATGCAATGTTAAATCAGAAGATACTTCCTTGTACTGCATGCCGTTATTGTACCAGCCATTGTCCGCAAGAGCTTGACATCCCTTCATTGTTAGCCCTGTATAATGAACACAGTTATACGGGTGGAGGCTTCCTTGCTCCTATGGCAGTAGGAATTCTCCCGGATGAGAAGAAGCCAAGCGCCTGCATTGGTTGCAGAAGCTGCGAAGAAGTATGCCCACAACAGATTATGATCTCCGAGGCGATGGCTGATTTTGCACAGAAGCTGGCTGGATAAGAAATACATGAGGAGATTTCGGCAACATTAGAAGCTAACAAAGGGAAAAAAGATACTAATCATTAATTTATGTATGAGGATATTTCGGGGATAACGAAATATCCTCTTTTTATATAAGAATCAAATTTGTTTGAGATGCATACTTATGTGTTTCCTATTTTGTATATTTGCAGAATTGCATGATGAATACAAAAATCATTTTGACATAATTGTTGTTAAACTGATATAATGAAATATGGTAAAAAATGCATATATAAGGTAAACATCACTATAATTTGGAGGATTTTATATGAAGAATGTTAGACGATTGATATTTGTTTTAGCTCTGTTATTAATGACTTATTATCAAACAGCCACCGCAAGTACAAATAATACTGAGATAAAGCCTTATATAGCGAATAGTAATCTTAGTCATACTGATGTATTTACTTCCACAGATTCCATCATAATAAATCTATATTCAAAAAATGCAGATGATTATAATCTCGAGGGACGGATTCAATATAATAAAGGATCCTATGAAAAAGCGCTTGATTATTATGATAAAGCAATCGAACTAAATCCGAAGGAAGCAATTTATTATTATAACAAAGCAGAGGTATTTCATGAAATAGGGGATTTTGAAGAAGCCAAAAATTTATTAAACAAAGCGATAAAATTAAATCCCAAGGAAGCAATATTCTATAATAAAAAAGCAGATGTTATGTATGCTCTCGGGAATTCCGAAGAAGCTATTAAATGCTATGATATTGCAATAAAGCTTGATCCAAAAGATGCGCATTATTATAATAATAAAGGTTTGTTGCTTTTTGTAATGGGAGAATACGATAAATCGATCAAGTTATATGATAAGGCAATTTCACTAGCACCTTTGTATGGAGAACCCTACGAAAACAAAGGTGATGCTCTGTATATGCAAGAAAAATATACGGAAGCAATTAAGTGTTATGATTTGGGTATTAGTAAGTGGAAGAAGAGCCCGGATTTAACACTGTCAATGCAATTGAGTAAGTGTGCAGCATTACGCGCGTTAGACAAATTCTCTGAAGCAATTAATGTATGTGATAATGCTCTTAAAATCGATGCAAAGTACTCCGATGCATATAATGAGAAGGGCGTCACCTTGTATTATATGGAAAAGTATAAGGAAGCAATTAAATGCTTCGATAAAGCGATCAAGCTTAATAAGAGCAAAGAAGTATACTATTCGAATAAAGGTGATGCATATAGAGCATTACATGATTACCAAACAGCGATAGATTGCTACACTCAACTATTACAAATTAATAATATAAATACGGATGCAAATTATGGTTTAGGAAATGCATTTTACAATATGGGTATGTATGAAGAAGCTATCGGATATTTCAATAAATGTCTACGATATGATCCCGAATATACTTCTGCATATGTTTATAAAGGGGACTGTCTATATTATTTGAATTATTATACTGAAGCGATAGATAACTATAAAAAAGCCATCGAATTACCATATGGGGATACAGCCTATGTTTATTACAGTATGGGGTCTGCTTTAAACTTTTCCGGTAATTATGAAGATGCAATCTCTGCTTATGATTTAGCTCTTACAAAAGACCCAAGTTATATTGGGGCATACACTAACAAGGGAGATACATATAATAATCTGGGAAAATTTGAGCTTGCCTGGAACGAGTACGATAAGGCACTCGAAATTAACCCCACAAATATAGATGCCTTTATCGGAAAAGGAAATGTTTTTTATTATCAGGGAAAATATATAGAAGCAATCAAATATTATGATAAAGCCATTTTTTTAGATTCCACCGTATTAACACCTTACATCAACAAAGCGGATTCTTTATACAACTTAGATAATTACGTTGATAGCTTACTTACATGTGATAAATTAAATGAAATAGATAAAAACTGTGCATTTGCATATTATACAAGAAGTAAAATCTATGCAATTCAGAACAAGGAAGCAGAATTTATCGAAAATCTAAAAAGAGCAGTGGTTATAGATCCTTGGTATATTGATAGGGCAACAACAGAAAAAGCATTTGAAAGCTATAAGGAAAATGAGGAATTTATAAAGATTATTTCTTATCCTCGTTAAAAATCAAAACCACCGGTGCGAACTAGCCGGTGGTTTTTTGTTTTCCTACTTGACAATAAACTTATTTGTAACTATAATGGTTACAAAAGGAGGTGCTTATGTATTCATCTAAATTATCAGTAAGTATTCATATATTGAGTGTGATCGCACTGACGGAGCAGCAAACGGTTACATCAGAATATATTGCTT
>JAGFXQ010000207.1 GCA_017861355.1 Bacillota bacterium | reverse complement strand
TTCGAAGACCTGTGATGCGGTATTGATTGCAACACCTCATTATGAGCATCCGAGACTTGCGGTACTGGCATTTGAGAACGGTCTCCATGTGCTATGCGAGAAGCCTGCCGGTGTCTACACCAAGCAGGTTCGGGAGATGAATACTGCTGCCGATCGAAGCGGGCTGGTCTTTGCCATGATGTTCAACCAGAGAACCAATCATGTGTACCGCAAGATGCACGAACTGGTGAAGAGTGGAGAGTATGGCCGGATCAAGAGAGTGAACTGGATTATTACGGACTGGTACCGGACGCAGGCATATTACAATTCGGGTGGCTGGAGAGCTACCTGGGCAGGCGAAGGTGGCGGAGTTCTTCTGAATCAATGCCCCCATAATCTTGATCTGCTCCAATGGATCTGCGGTATGCCAAGCAAAGTACAGGCCTTCTGCCACAACGGCAAATGGCATGAGATTGAGGTAGAGGATGATGTAACAGCCTATCTGGAATATCCGGGTGGTGCAACCGGAGTATTCGTAACAACAACCGGAGATGCACCCGGAACGAACCGCTTCGAGATTACCTTAGAGCGTGCGAAGTTGGTATGTGAGAATGACAAATTGATGATGTATGAATTAGAGATAAATGAAAGGGAATATTGTTTTACAGCAACGGAAGGCTTTGCGAAACCGGCAGGAAACTGGGTAGAGGTAGAAAGTGATGGAGAGAATCCACAGCATGCCGGAGTACTTCGGGCATTTACCGGGAAGATCCTTCATGGGACGCCTTTGATTGCGGAAGGCAAAGAGGGAATACACGGACTGACCTTATCCAATGCGATGCATCTGTCCAGCTGGTTGAAGGCGCCTGTAGAAATACCTTTTGATGAAGAACTGTACTTAACAAAGCTGAATGAACTCAGAGCATCATCGAGTACTAAGTCTACAGTAGAGGAAGCGACATTTTCAACAGAGGGAAGCTTCGGAGCAGGGAGGATCACAAGATGAGGATAGGAATTGTTGGTTGTGGAGGAATTGCAGTTACCCATGCGAAATGCATCAAGCAGCTGGCTGAGCATGAGTTAATCGCTTTTGCAGATATTAAGCCGGAGAGGGCAGAAACCTTTGCAAAAGAATATGGTGGAAATGCATATTCTTCGATGGAAGAGCTGCTCGAGAAGGAGAGCCCCGATGTCATCCATATTTGCACCCCGCATTATCTACATACCTCGATGGCAATCTATGGCTTGCAGCATGGAGTACATGTATTCATGGAGAAACCGCCGGTAATCAATAGAGAGCAATGGAAGGAACTGAAGGAAGCAGCTCTGCACTCGGATCAGCAGCTTGGACTTTGCTTTCAGAACCGATATAATCCAAGCATCCTTAAGGCAAAGGAGCTGATCGGTTCCGGAGAGACAGGAAAGGTGCTCGGTGCCAGAGGTATCGTAACCTGGAACAGAACCAAGGAATACTATACCGGAAGTGACTGGAGAGGAAGACTGGAATATGAGGGCGGAGGAGCTCTGATTAACCAATCGATTCACACGCTGGATCTTCTCCACTATCTGGTGGGACAGAAGGTAAAAAGCGTCGATGCAGTGATAGGCAACCAGCATCTCAAGGGTGTAATTGAGGTGGAAGATATGATGTCTGCTTACATCCGTTATCCGGAGGCGGTGGTTTGCTTCTATGTGACGACAGCCTACAATGCAGATTCTGCTCCTTTGATCGAAGTAAACTGTGAGAATATGATAATAAGAATCGAGGAACTGAGCGTCACCTGCTATCATAAGGATGGCAATGTTGTGCAGCTGCCGATCGAAGGTAAGAAGGGCTATGGCAAGAGCTACTGGGGTGCAGGCCATGAGGATTGCATTCAGGACTTTTATCATAGTATCGAACAAAATAAGAGCTTTCGCTTAAATGTATCCACGATGGAGGAGACGGTGCTTCTGATGCTGGGAGCTTACGAGTCAGGCAGAAGTGGGCAGGAGGTAAGCTTTTAGAAGATGACTGAGGTGATTGATCGCAGTACGTCGGAGGGTAACCCGGTGTTCATCGATAATCAGGACAATACTTATCTCTGGTAGGATAAGGTGGAAAGCATGGGTTAAGATTATCCTTCGGAATGCCGATAATAATATTAGAATTATGTAATTTGATCGTAACCGCAATTAATCTTCGTAAAGGTTACGCTCTATTATGATCGCTTTTAGGAGGGAAGATATGCTGGGAAGACATCGGAATACGAAACAATTTATCTATATGCTCAGTGTCGTCTGTGCCTTCAGTATCCTGATATTCTTATTCGGAGTAACGCCGAAGGCATATGCTTCTAATGCGACGGGAACGACGATCACCATAACCTTTGACGCAACCGGGGGAAGTACAGATACGGATGCGACGCTGGCTAATTATGGGGAGACTTACGGTGTATTACCGGAGGCGACCAAGGACAATTATATCTTTGACGGTTGGTATACTTATGCTAGTGGTGGAATTAAGATAAAGGAGACCACAAAGATTATAAAGCCATTGGATCATACCTTATATGCAAGATGGCTCGGCGAAGAGAACGAAATTACTTTAGAGCCGGAAGGTGGTACCTTAAGCAATAATGTAGTAAAAGTTTATTACGGCACCAAATACCGTAATCAGTTACCGACACCAACAAGAGAAAATTATAAATTTACCGGTTGGTATACCGCGGCCACGGACGGGGAGCTGATCACAGTAAAAAGTATATTTACAGAGGACTCTCCAACGACCTTGTATGCTCATTGGTCCGAGAATTCAATCAGGGTTATCTTTATTGCATTCAATGGAGAAAAATATGAGAAAGAAGTATCAAATGGTTTGCCATATGGAGACTTACCGGAACCGGAGAGGGTGAATCACACCTTTGGCGGCTGGTATAAATACAGAGACTATACCAAGCACAGTGCTCAAGCAATTACCGCAGATACGATAGTCGACGAAACCGGTTTGGTGAAGTTATTTGCCCGGTGGTATAACGAGAAATGATAATCACTTCAAGATTTCGTTAGAGTTTGATTAGATTTGTTGTTGCTCCATGGAAGATATGATAATATGTAGAAAATCATTACAGGACACATATATTAATCCTATATGGAGTAAAGGGAAGTCGAATATGAATCAGTTCAATTTGGAAGCATATCTGAGCGATGGGGTAGATAACATCGTCAATCAAGCCTTAAAAGCTACGTTGTCAAATCCGAAGGAAAGTATCTTTATGGCTAAATACGCATTGGCAAGTAAAAGTGCAAGAAGACTCAGACAGGAATCGGAGCAGGTGGGGGATCATATTCCTCCCTTCCTAATTGCAAGTGTAACCAGCAAATGCAATCTACATTGTAAGGGCTGTTATGCCAGAGCAAATCATTCGTGCCATGATAAAGAAGCAGAAAACCAGCTTAGTGACGCGGAATGGGAAGATATTTTCCGACAGGCAAAAGGCATTGGAGTCAGTTTTATTCTTTTGGCCGGCGGAGAACCGCTAATGAGACCGGAGTTAATTCAGGCAGCAGGGAAGTTACCCGAGATCATATTTCCTGTGTTTACCAATGGGACTATGCTGAATCAGGAGTACATAAGGAAATTTGATCAGTATCGTAACCTTATTCCGATGATAAGCATCGAAGGAAATGAGCAGACTACGGATCTCCGTCGCGGAAGCGGGGTTTATCAACAAGTATCGCAGACCATGGAACTGATGAAGCAGAAAAAAATCCTTTACGGAGCTTCCATTACAGTTACCTCGCAGAATATTACAGAGGTAACCTCCGTAAAATTCTTAGATATATTGTCTGAGAGAGGTTGTAAGGTGATCATTTATGTGGAATATGTTCCGATCAGCGATGCGACGAAGGAACTGGCATTAACGCAGGCCGAACGGGATTACTTAGAAATAGAATTGGCGGGTTTACGTAGTAGTAGAGAGGATATGATATTTATCTCCTTTCCCGGGGATGAGAAGAGCTCAGGAGGCTGCCTGGCAGCAGGACGTGGCTTCTTTCATATTAATCCGCAGGGTGGCGCAGAACCTTGTCCATTTTCACCGTATTATGATCTTAGTCTGAAGAAGGTATCCTTACGTGAGGCCTTGAATTCTCCATTGTTTCAGAAGCTTCGTGATGGAAAGGTATTGCTTGCAGAGCATACAGGCGGATGTGTCCTATTTGAACAGGAATCACTGGTGCAATCTCTGCTGAATACGGATCCGGCCTAATCACTCTATTATTTTAAATTGAATAATATATAGTTCTATCAAGAAAGAGAAAGGTGGCATGATATGCCCCTCCTTAAGTAGATTTTGGTCATTTACCTTGTCTACTTAAGGGGATCATATCAGCATGCCTTTCTTTTTTATTGCTAGTAAATTGTAATCTATACTACAAGATGAAACGTTGAAGCGTTTCACTTGTTATGAAGAAAATGCCCTGTATTGTGGACAAGGTTCGTAGCAGAGCACACTTCGCAGGTAGAAAATTTATCCAAATAATGATTGACAATGATTGAACGATATGTTAGATTGATATCTAACAATGGAACGTTAGAACTTAAAGTTCAACAGAAAAGGGACATAGAGAGGACAACGATATGAATGGGGAAGAGAAGATTGTAGAAGAGAAGATTGTAGAAGAGAAGATTGGCTATAAGCAGATAATAAAGCAAACAGAGTATATGAAGACGGTAATTGCAGCGGTTATCAATCGATTTGGTGACTCAATTGACAGTATTGCCATGACCTGGCTAGTATATCAACTTACACAGAGCGCATCCTGGTCAGCCATTATCTTTGGCGTGAACCGAATTCCTACTATTTTTCTGCAGCCCTTTGCCGGAGCTGCGATTGAAGGGAAGAATAAGAAGCAGATCATGATTGTTACGGATATCATCCGAGGCCTCTGTGTGGGTTTTATTGCAACCGCTCTGATGCTTGGGTTCCTTAATCAATGGCTCTTGCTTCTTACTACGATTATCATATCATGTGCAGAAGCTTTTCGCGGGCCTGCTTCCTCATCACTGATACCAAAGCTCTTGGAGAAGAAATACTACGCCTTCGGATTGTCCTTAAATTCCAGCGCTTGCAGTACTATGGAACTCATCGGTCTGGGTGCTGCCGGTGTGTTGTTATCCATGTTCCCGGTCTCGGTAGCGATCTATATTGACATGGTGACTTTCTTTCTCTCTGCGCTAATTATTTTTACTCTTAGAATTAAGGAAACAAATTTAGTAAAAGGAAGAATTAATGCCAAGGAATATGTTCAAAACTTGAAGGGTGGCTTCTCCTATCTTAAGAATGATGCCCTGCTGCGATATTTTGTATTGCTTGCGATATTCTTAAATGCAGTATTAGTGCCCTTCAACAGTCTTCAGGCCACCTTGATCAGTGAAGTATTAAAGTTGGATGAAGCGATGCTGTCCGTATTGGGAGTAGCAATTACGGTTGGTATGATCCTGGGTGCGGCGCTCTATCCCTATCTCAGCAGCAAACTTAGTAAGCAGGCAATCGCATCATTAGGCGGATACTCAATTGGGATATACTATCTGATGTTTGTATTTGTTGGTCGTTATGTTACTTCAGAATTTGCGATCTATACGATAGTCTCGGTTGTATCGCTTATTACCGGCATTGCTTTCTCCCAGTTAATGAGCTTCTGTAATGTGGAATTCATCAAGAATATTAAAGGAGAATATCTGGCAAGGGTTACTTCGATTTTTGGAGCCTGCTGTGTCGCAGCAATCCCTGTAGTATCTTTTGTGATAGGAGCACTTGCCAAAGTTACCTCAACTGCGGTATTATTCTTAATAACAGGTATCCTCGATGTTATCATCTGCATCGGATTATGCAGCCGTAAGCGGTTTGCAGCTATGGATACAAAAGAAGAGGGAGTGATAGCCGATGGAGAAGAAGCTTCAGATAGTACGGCATGCTAATATACTGGATGAAGCCATCATCTTATTGTATTTCTGGGTGAATAAGGATGATATGGAAGAAACCTTTGTGAAATATTCGAATAGTCCGGAGCATGTCACAACAGACTTATCTGAGCGATATGAGCTGCTTCATACGATATATTTGGATGTGAAAGAGAAATTCGCAGACCGAAAGGAGCGAATTGAATATCTGTTCAAGGCTCGCAATACAGATTTTTCTACGTATGCGACGCTTGCTATTCTGTGGGAATATCATAATTATAATAATCGGCTCATGTCTTATCCGGAGCACATCGGCGTGAGGAAGGAAGAGGAGAGAATTCAATTATTTGCACGGTTGATTGATTGCGATGAATTCACCGGTGTACCGAAGGATAAGCTTAGAACAACTGCGGATCTGATAAGTTTTCTGGAAGTATGCTCCT
>JAGFXQ010000206.1 GCA_017861355.1 Bacillota bacterium | reverse complement strand
GCAAGTCTCAAGAGTGGAGCAATTGATGATCCCAGCGGAGTATTCCATAACATCTTTGGCTCGGTGGAAGAGATGGTGAACTCGGATCAAGACCTGATGGCGGTAGCCAGGAGATTGAAGGAAAGCGGAGCACCCCTTCCGAAAGTCTATATCTGGTGTGGAACCGAGGACTTTCTCTATGAACAGAACCTTACCGCGAAGAAGACATTAAACGAATTAGGTTATGAGCTGACCTACGAGGAGTCGGCAGGAGACCATCAGTGGAAATATTGGGATGAGAAGATACAAAGGGTATTAGAATGGCTGCCCTTGTAATATCAATGAAGGAGAATACCATGATAGACAGGACAGAAGAGAAGGGGTTGCAACAAAAATCCTATACAAAGGTAATTGACTATATCAAGCAACGGATAAGGGAAGGGAATCTAACCTCCGGCAGTAAACTGCCTGCGGAGCGTGAGCTATCCCAGATTCTTGGAATAAGCCGTAATTCTGTCCGTGAGGCTATCCGAACACTGGATATAATGGGTGTTATCTCAAGCCAACAGGGAGCCGGTAATTATCTTACCGGGAATTTTGAGAATAACCTGGTTGAATCCATGTCGATGATGTTTCTGCTTAATCAGATTAACTATCAGCAGATCAGTCAGCTTCGACGTGGGCTTGAGATGCAGGCTCTTATGCTGGCAATTGATAATATTACCGAAGCCCAGGTAAAAGAATTGACAAAAGTTGTGGCTGAGCTGGAGCATACCACCGAAGAAAATAATATTATTTTGGATAAAAAGCTGCATTATACTATCGCTACCGCCTCTCAAAATGTACTCATTATGAATATCCTTCAGGCACTGTCCGATCTGATTGATCAATTTATCGTCGATTTGAGAAGAGAGATTTTAAGCTCTCCGGATAGTAAAATTATCCTGCAGGAAGCCCATAATGCAATGATGCAAAGCCTGATTAATAAGGATAAGAACTTAGCGTACGAGGCGATAAATAAGCACTTTGGAATAATTGACGAAAAACTGAGAGACAATGCGGATAGAATTGTGAAATAGTACATATCTGCCAATTACAGCAACTGTAGTTTGTTAAAAAAATGACGTTTGTTGACATCACTTAGGAAGGTAAGTATAATAATAATTACTAAGTGGTCCTACCAATTTTAGTGTTGCATAACTCTTAACCGAGCGACCAATTCAAAATGAATTCTTATACTGCAGATAATAATTCATATTTGTCTTGAGAAGCTAAGTGATCAGAGTGTGCAACATTCTTTTTACCTCATAAATTGGTAGTACCAATCCGAACATTCATTTTTTTATCAAATATCAAAGTGAAGGCATTCACCTATCACTACGCGCAGTGGCGCTGGAATGGAGAAAAATATGAACATGACATTAGCATTTGTTTTAGCTCTATTGCCGATTATCTGGCTGATCGTTGCTTTAACTGCTTTGAAGATACCAGGGTTTAAAGCATGTATGATTGCCTTAGTGATCGCGTATGTTCTTGCGGTTTTTGTATGGAAGATGCCGGTACTTCAGAGTGTTACGGCTGTTGCAGAAGGCGCTGCTTTAGCGCTATGGCCTATCATCATAGTAATAATCGCCGCTATCTTCACCTACAATGTATGTGTTTCAACCGGTAATATGGAAGTAATTAAGAAAATGTTAGCAAATGTAACAAATGATAAAAGAGTGTTAGTCCTATTCATAGCTTGGGGTTTTGGAGGCTTCATGGAAGGAATGGCCGGATTTGGAACCGCAGTTGCAATACCCGCCAGTATGCTTTGGGGACTGGGCTTTGATCCGGTTTTTGCAGCGATCGTATGTCTAATCTCGAATGCTACTCCGACAGCGTTTGGTTCCATCGGTATACCGACGACAACCTTATCTAAGATAACCGGTCTGGATGTCTTCGGCTTATCAACCAATACGGCACTAATCTTGATACCGATTATATTATTAACTCCATTCATCCTGGTTTACCTTACCGGTAAATCGAAGAAAGCCTTTCGTGGAGTAACAATGATTACCCTGATATCCGGTTTGTCCTTCTTAATACCGGAATATGTCGTAGCAAAGTATCTGGGAGCTGAGCTTCCTGTTGTAATTGGTTCGGTGTGCTCCATGCTCGGTACTTATATCGCAGCGAAGATCTTCGGTAAAGGTGAGGTAGATCCAAAGTATCGATTAGAAGCGAAGCAGAGTGAAAAAATATCCGGTAAGCAGGCCTTGACCGCATTGAGTCCCTTTATCCTGATTTTTATCTTTTTACTCGCTACCTCCAAGTTGATACCATCGCTTAATGAATTTCTGACAATGTTTAAGACCACAGTTCCGATCTATTCGGGTGAGAATGCAGCACCCTATACCTTCTCCTGGATAGCTACCCCCGGAGTATGGATCATACTGGCAGCCTTCCTGGGTGGTAAGCTGCAGGGCGCAAGCTTTACTGGAATGCTGAAGATTTTTGGAAAGACTATACTTCAATTAAGTAAGACAATTGTTACCATCATCAGTATTATGGCTACCGCGAAACTGATGGGCTATAGTGGAATGATTTCAGCGATCGCCTTAATGTTTGTAACGGTAACCGGTCCCTTCTATCCCTTGTTTGCTCCTTTCCTGGGCGCCATTGGAACCTTTGTAACCGGTAGCGGAACCAGTGCAAGTGTGCTTTTCGGAGGCTTGCAGCTGGAGACCTCTGTCGCATTGGGCTTGAATCAATCCTGGATCGCAGCCTCGAATACAGCAGGAGCCATAACCGCCAAGATGATCTCTCCGCAGAGCATCGCAATCGCTGTGGCGGCGGTAGGTCTTCAGGGCCAGGAAAGTGTGCTACTCAAAGGAACCATCAAATACTTTGTTATATTTATTGTAATAGTTGGAATTGTTACTATGATTGGATCACGAGTGCTCGGATAACGGAGAAGGTCAATAATTTAAATAAGTCAATTTACAATCAAGATAGATTCTACAGAAAGTGGAGGTAATTATGAATATTTTAGTATGTATTAAGCAGGTACCGGATAGCAATAAGGTAGAGGTAGATCCGGTAACCGGCGTATTAAAGAGAAATGGGATTGAATCCAAGATGAACCCCTATGATTTATATGCAATCGAGAGTGCACTTCGTATCAGGGAGGAAATGGGTGGAACAATCACTGCTCTTACCATGGGTCCTGGACAGGCAGCCAGTGTTATTCGGGAAGCCTTTGCTATGGGTGTGGATCAAGGTGCTCTGATCTCGGACCGCCGGTTCGGTGGTGCAGATGTGCTGGCAACCAGTTATACCATCTCACAGGGGATCAAGCTGTTGGGCGATTTTGACCTTATCCTATGTGGAAAACAGACAACGGACGGTGATACGGCACAGGTTGGTCCTGAGGTATCAGAGTATCTGAACATTCCCAGCGTCTCCAATGTATCGAAAATAGTTGAGATTAATCCGGAGTTCATTACGGTAGAAATGGACATGACTCATGATATTGAGGTTGCGAAGATAAAGTATCCATGTCTGTTGTCTGTGGATAAAGATATCTTTATGCCAAGACTTCCTTCCTATCTGAAGAAAGAACAGACCAAGGATCTGGAGATCAGAGTGATTAGTCTGGATCAGCTCGAGGATCAGGATGAGAAACACTATGGATTAAACGGATCTCCGACACAGGTACAGCGAATCTTCCCCCCCGCAGTTAATTCACATCGTGAGATCTGGACGGGGACACAGCAGGAGCTGTCGGATCAGTTGCATAACAAATTGCAGGAATTAAAGTTTGTGTAGGAGGAAGAGACAATGGCGAAATTAGTAATTAATCAAGGGTTGGTTGGTAATATAGAAGACATGGTTAAGCTCTGTCCGTTTAATGCAATGGAGAATAAGAATGGAGAGCTTGCGATCAATGCAGCCTGTAAGATGTGTAAGATATGTGTAAAGAAAGGTCCCAAGGGAGCCGTAGAATATGTAGAAGAGAAGGTTGCTTCGGTTGATAAGAGCCTTTGGAAGGGAATTGCTGTCTATGTTGATCATATTGACGGCAACATCCATCCGGTAACATATGAGTTGATTGGAAAAGCAAAGGAACTGGCAGCAAAGATTAATCATCCGGTCTATGCAATTATGATGGGCAGTAATATCTCCGAGGAAAGCCGTGAATTACTTCATTATAGTGTAGATAAGATATTTGTTTATGATAATCAGAGTTTGGACCGTTTTAAGATAGAGCCTTATACCGCAGTACTCGAAGATTTTGTATCAAAGCTTCATCCAACTGCAATACTGATCGGGGCGACTCCGGTGGGACGTCAGTTAGCGCCAAGACTGGCAGCCCGATTGAAGACCGGACTGACTGCGGACTGCACAATTCTTGATATCAACGAGGAGACAGACTTAGTTCAGATACGACCTGCCTTTGGCGGTAATATTATGGCACAGATTCTGACCCCGAATCACAGACCACAGATGGCAACCGTGAGATATAAGGTGATGGATGCTCCGAAGAGAAGTAGTGAGGAGACAGGAGAGATCGTTTCCTGTGAGATCGGCGGGGATAGGTTAAATAGTAATATTGAAGTGTTGGATATCATTGCAAAGGAAAAGGAACAGCATATTGAGGCCTCTGAGGTTCTGGTCGTAGCGGGTAGAGGAATCAAGAAGGTGGAAGATCTTCGCATGGTCCAGGAATTAGCAGATTTGTTAGACGGACAGCTTGCCTGTACAAGACCGATGATGGAAGCCGGTTGGATAGAAGCGAAGCGTCAGGTTGGCTTAAGTGGTAGAACAGTAAGACCGAAGCTGATTATTACGGTGGGTGTATCCGGCTCAGTACAATTTACTGCAGGTATGAATAACTCCGAGCATATTATTGCCATTAATAAGGACGAGAATGCTCCGATCTTTAAGACAGCTCATTATGGCATCGTCGGCGATCTCTATGAGATTATTCCGAACCTGATCAGTCAGATTAAAGCGAGCAGATAAAAGTGTGAATTATGGAGTAGCTTAATTCACACTGGGTAGATATTTGATACTGTGTCAAATAGGTAGAATGGAGGTTAATTATAATGAACTATAAAAGAATTGATCAGGAGGATCTGATCTATATCAATAAACTAATCAATGATCCGGAACGGGTACTATACGGTGAGAATATCAATGAAGAATACAGCCATGACGAATTAAGCGATACCACCAGTTATCCGGATATCGTGGTTAAGGTGACCTCAACCGAAGAGGTGTCAGAACTTATGAAATACGCGTTTGCTAATAATATACCGGTTACACCTCGTGGCTCGGGAACCGGATTGGTGGGTGCCTCGGTAGCGATGGAGCATGGCATCATGCTGGATACAACTCTTATGAACCATGTACTTGAACTGGATGAAGATAACCTTACCGTGACGGTAGAGCCAGGAGTACTGCTAATGGAACTGGCAGCTTATGTACAGGAGAGAGATCTGTTCTATCCTCCGGATCCGGGTGAGAAATCAGCGACCATCGGCGGTAATATCAGCACCAATGCAGGTGGTATGAGAGCAGTGAAATATGGTGTAACCAGAGATTATGTTCGCGGACTTGAGGTAGTGTTACCCGATGGAGCCATCGTGGAATTCGGTGGTAAGGTAGTTAAGAACAGTACAGGCTATGCGATGAAGGATCTGATGGTAGGATCCGAAGGTACCCTTGGAATTATTACCAAAGCGACGTTGAAGCTCATCCCCCTGCCGCAGAAAGCCATCAGTTTGCTCATCCCCTTCCCCAGCTTAGAGCAGGCGATTCGGACCGTTCCTATGATTATCAAATCAAAATCTGCGCCCACTGCAATTGAATTCATGCAGAGAGAAGTAATCATGGATGCCGAGAAATATCTGGGTAAGAAGTTCCCCGATAATAGCGCGGATGCCTATCTACTCCTGAAATTCGACGGTAATTCGACCCAGGAGATCGAGAAGGCATATGAAAGTGCTGCAAAGATCTGTCTCGGACAGGGAGCCTTGGATATTCTGATCAGTGACACCACAGAGAGAGAAGAATCTATCTGGAAGGCAAGAGGAGCATTTCTTGAAGCAATCAAGGGCTCTACCACCTACATGGATGAAGTAGACGTTGTAGTTCCCCGAAGCTGCGTAAATGAGATGGTGGAGTATATCCATAGCTTATATAAAGAAGTAAATGTTCGTATTAAGAGCTTTGGCCATGCCGGTGACGGCAATCTCCATGCCTATATCCTGAAGGACGACCTGGGAGAAGAGGAATGGGAGGAGAGGATGACAAAAGCAATGGATAAGATCTACGGAAAGGCAAGAGAACTGAGAGGTCAGGTATCCGGTGAGCACGGAATTGGTTTTGCTAAGAAATCCTATCTCTTTGAAAG
>JAGFXQ010000034.1 GCA_017861355.1 Bacillota bacterium | reverse complement strand
TGCCAGGTTGATCGTGTCTATGTCGCGATAGATTGTGCGGGGTGATACTTCAAACATATCTGCCAACTCCTGTGCGCCTACACGCTTTTTGTCAAGGAGTATCATAATAATGCTAACAAGCCTGTTAACTTTCATCAGATCGTCGCCTTCCAAAATTTCTTTTTTTCATTATAGATTGTTGCCATACTGATGTCAACAATTACAAGATATAATAAAAATGCAAACAAATCAATTTACCTATCCGGAGGAAACACTATGCAGAAAGAAGCCTTAGTAATAATCGATATTCAAAATGACATAACAAAGAATTACAAAGAGGTGATTGGCAATATCAACAAAGCGATAGATTGGGCAGCAGGTAATGATATTCATGTTATTTATATAAGGCATGAAAATTTATCAGCCGGCACGAGGACTTTTAAACCCAATACCTATGGGTCTGAATTAGCTTCAGACTTAAAATTAGTATCAAATAATGTTTTTACAAAATACAAAGGAAACGCATTAAGCAGTGAAGAATTTACAGACTTTATTAGTAAAAATGAAATATGTGATTTGTACATAGCAGGAGCAGATGCTGTTGCATGTGTTAAATCAACCTGTTACAACTTACGAAAAGCAAATTATGGCGTTAATGTCCTATCAGATTGCGTTACCAGTTATGATAAAAGGAAAATTGACGAAATGCTACGTTATTATGAAAGTAAAGGTAGTAAAATCATTTGTTTGGATGACCTATTAATTTAAGCAATTTCCAAGCAATTTATCAAAAAAAGCAAATATCTGCTTATAGTAAGCATCTCTTATCTCTGTAGTCGCATTATAGATTTCATGCTTTGAATCAGACATCTCTACCAAGTGGGTATTGGCCGATCGATTTGCAAAGCGCTTCTGCCCACTGGGTCTGACTGTGGTATCCATCCCTGCCTGAAAAAGCAGAATGGGTAGTTTTACCCGGTCCGCATATCTCTGTAATCTCCGAACCGCCTTAATACTAGCCAAAGTCCAGGCACAGGTTCCTCCCCAGGTCTGATAATTCTCATCCTGCAGTCGTTCGGAGAATATATTATTATATCTGGCTGCGGACAGACAGGAGCTGGACTCAAAATGAGGAACACTGTCAAAAGGACCATGTCCCGATACAAATTCTTTCTCTGCACCAATCAGCTTCTTATACTGCATTACCAGCTGCACGAGAATTGTCGGCGTCTTGCCGCATTCGATCTCCAGCATCGGAGAAGACAGGATTGCACCGAGGAAAACGTCCGGATACTGTTCCAAGAATAAAGCGGCAATCGCTCCTCCCATGGAATGAGCATATAGAATCAGCTTCTTATCTACTTTATCCTTGAATACAACCTTGGTGATAAATTGATAAAAATCCTGCACATAGTCTTCATAAGACCGTATGAAAACTTTACTTTTATCCTCAATTTCTCTTACAGAGTACCCATGTCCACGATGATCTGATATGTAAACCGAATAACCTTGTTGATAGAAATAATAGATTACTTCTTCAAACTTTTTTGTAAATTCACAAAATCCATGTGAAATCACGACAGATGCCTTTTCCTGCGGATGCTCGTAATACTCAAAGAAAATCTTCTCTCCATCATAACTGGAGAAATATCCGGCTTTCCGATTATCTTCCAGCACCGGACGTACAGTATGTTGTAGCTTCTCCAGATAATCCTTTTCTCCCAAAAGTATCATGCTCTCACCGCTCCCATCTGATTCATCTCTCAAACTCTTCCACTATACTACGCGCGATATCCGGATAGTTGGTAATCATTGAATTGATTCCCTTCTCACATATCATTCTCATGTCTTTCGGATCGTTTACCGTCCATACACGTAATACAATGCCTCTTCTCCTACAGTCTTCAATAAAATTCGGATATTGCAGATTATAAAGTGCCGGATGCAGTGCCTCAACTCCGTATCTCTCGGCATATTCCGGCATATCCAGATATCCGTCCTCATATAAGAACCCCGCAGAAATAGAGGATTTTAATTTTTTTAACTTCATCACGGAATAATGATTGAAGGACGAATAGATCACCCGGTTCTGCAGACCATATTTCTCGGTCAGCTCCAGCACCCTTTCCTCCAGTTGTTCATAGAATATTACTCCGTTCTTCAATTCAACATTGATTAATAGGTTTGTATCTTTCATAAGACCGTACACCTCTTCCAGTGTCGGTATCTTAACCTTGCCGTATTCCGGGAATTTTTTATTCACATTAAGCTTAACCAGGTCTTCATAGGTATAGTCTTTCACCCAGCCTTTTGCATTACTAACTCGGTCCACCGTCTCATCATGTAGAATTACAAGCTGACCGTCCTTGGTCATCTGTACATCCAGCTCGATCCCGTCCGCGTTCATTTCGATTGCTTTTTGAAATGCCTCTAACGTGTTCTCCGGAGCATATCCGGATGCTCCTCTATGTGCCCACACAAATGTCTTTTTCATTTGCCCGTTCCTTCCATTCTTCCATTGTAATATATACACTATTATAATTAATTGAAGATCTTATTCAAGAACTTTCGAATGTCCTAATTCATTATTTCGTAGGATCAAAAACCACAATTACTTGAAATCAACATAACCTTCTCAATTGCTCTTCTCTTCGTAAATTATAATTGGTATTCCGACTTCTATATTCTCATAAATTTTTTTTGCCAAATAGTAAGGGGCATTCACACAACCATGAGTTCCTCTGCTTTTGTATATTTCACCGCCAAAGGAGGATCGCCATCTGGCATCATGAATTCCCATATTACCAAAAAAAGGCATCCAGTAATTCACATCCACTTCATATCCCAATCCTTTTAAAGTTGCACCATCTTGTTTGTAATTCAGCATATAAGCTCCAACCACGGTAGCATTTCCTCTGTTGGGATTACCCGTAACAACTGCCCCTTGAGCGATCAGCTTTCCGTTTTTATAAAACCATAGGTATTGCTTTGTTATATTAATTTCAACATAGGTATTACCGATTTCATTTCCTTCTCTTGATAAGGCCCTCTGAATATAGATTGGTTCTTTTTCAATAATTTCACCATGCTTGATTGTATCTATTAAAGCTTTGGTTTCTCCTTCCTGATAGATTTTCCACCCGTAGAGTCCACCTTTAACCTCAACTATTTTGCCGGTAGAAGCATGAAATTGTCTAGTTATTCCTACCGTATCATATTTTTCACTCAACTCGGCTATATATTTCATCACTTCATCTTTGTTAATTATGACATCTAATTTATTGTCAACATAGAGCCATTTCTGTATCTGGTTTCCACTTAATCTCTCCTCATGCTTTCCAAATCGGTAAGTAACTTTTGTTGCTATATATTTATTTAGCAGCTTCACGGTTCTGGATGTTTTACTAGAACTTAAGGTATATTCCGGATCTTCGTAGCAGTTATGTTCGCTAAGATCTAAGCTGGTTTCTCCACTTATGATGGATTGCTTAATTGCTTCTCTTAATTTAGCCTTTATCACTTTATTACCGTATACCTCAGCACTTAATTTATAAGCACCAGCAGAATAATAAAAACTCACATTCCTGGGAGCAAGGATTTCTCTATTTATACAAAGTAATTCATTCATTATATCATCTAATTTATCATTATGAAATGTATATAAATCTGCCAGATAATAGCTTTGGTCCTTAAATAGAGAAACGATCCAAGGTATGGATTTTTGCTGTTTGTAAATATCGTCAATACTATTTCTTTCATTATACCGCAAATCAATCTCTTGTCCTGTGATAAATTCTGTTTCATTATATCTTTCGAACAGCTGCAATTCGTAGTTCTTAAGGTGATTTTCAATTATATTAACAGCATCTTCATATGCTTTTAGCGATAGATTAACGCCATTAATTTGTGTATGAAAATAGAAATGACTTGAAAAGTATGTAGAAAAAATCAAATACAATATGATAAGATAAGCTATGATTATGATCTTTCTTGAAATCATAAACTGAAAAAACCTATTTTGATTAAGTTTATGGATATCCATTGATACCTTTCAGCAAAAATGCTTAACTCGTAATTAATTATTAATTTATCATATGTTGGATTTTCGAATTTTAAAACATGAGGAAAGAAAGTCCATAAACTAGTCATAACTTCACTATCTACTTGTCAGGGAGCGAAAAAAGATACGTTCCATCAGATTTACTCGACTTTATATTCTATATTCCACCATTATATTCACATTTTCTACACTAAGGAATATAGTATATTGGAGGCGTTAATAATTAGTTTCCAAATAATCTTTGGAGGTAAAAATAATGGATAGTGATAAAGCAAAAAATGCTACTGTGGTGAGTTCAGATACTCAGGTAAGTACAAACTGTGGTAAGGAATGTGATGCTGCTGTTATAGTAGCAGACACACTGACAAATGCTGATAATTATCGTTGGTGGGGTGGAGATTATAAAATCCCCAAAGTCCTCGCTGAATTTATTATTCAGATTGATTCAGAAGCAAAAATAAGACTCAATGAACCGGCTTATGAGATAAAGAGAATTGAAAAGCAAATATTCTTAACACAATGTAGATATATTCCTCCGACTGACAAGGTTTTTATCGAAGGATATATCCGAAAGAATATAGAATATGCTGCGAAAGGTTGTTCGACATGTCACGGGATCGCAGGTACTATTAAAGATACTACCGTTCATGTTCCGTTTAAAGCCTATACCAAAGTGGATTTCTGCGGTAATAAACCTCACATTATTCCAAATCCACCTTCTTTGATAGCAAGATACTTTGATGAAAAGAGAATGGGAAAGGATATCAGAGAAGCAGACAGATCTAATGTTGAGATTTTCAATGAGCCTGTTTATTGTGAACTTGAGTGGTCTGCAGTATATGATGCAGATATTGATAATAGAGGCAGAGCAATCGATGGATTTATGAACGAAGAAGAATTCCAGGAATTCACAGATAAATCTGTTGTATATCTCTGCATGAAGTTACTTCAGAAACAACAGGTATGCTGGCCCGGTCCCTCAATGCCCCATTTTAAGGATGATGTCAAGAATGTACCTTATCCGGTTAACACAGAATGGGACTCACCAATGAATGAATTATTAGATAAAAAGCAATAAATAGTCAGACTCACTAATTATCTTCGAATCGTGCGCCCGCCGGGCGCACGACGACAAGGAAGGGCAATACGCTTCCCACAAATGGGAAGTATATTGCCCTTCCTAATACTAGTGCGCCTGGCGGGCACACTTTTCAATTAAACAGATTGCATGAGTTATTCTGTCCTAATTCTATCTATCCGCCCTTTACTTGTTCAAGAATGGTCTGGAGATTTTGTTGTTAAATAACTCGATCAAAGGTCCCATAAAGAAAGCAGTAATAATTGTTGCAACACCTGCAATCTCCATGATAGATGACAGCTTGCCGCCTGCTAATAAGTATAAGCTTACGCCAAGTACTACACAGACGAAGTCACTGGCAATTCTGCAATATTTAAACTTAGCCACATGCCATTTTTCCGACATAACCAGCGCGATCGCATCATAGGTAGATACTCCGAGATCTGCCACAAAGTAAAGAGAGGAACCAAAACACATGATAATAATTGCTACTGCAAGCATAAGTATTCGCTCAGGTACGGATAAATCAGGGAAGGTTCGAAGCAGAAAATCCAACACATACTGTGTAATATATCCTAACAAGAACAGATTAATAAAGGTGGCAATCCCGATATAATGACGATCGACAAAGAAGCTGAAGGACAGCAGAACCACATTTACAAGAACATAAAGTGTTCCGAAGGAAATCGGAATTAATGCATCCAAGCCGCTCATCAGTGATTGAAACGGATCCACACCGAAGGCAGCCCTTTTAAATAATCCAACACTGATACCACAAATCAGAACCCCGCTAATTGTCATAAGAAGTCTTTTATTCCTTATACTCAAATAATCACATCCTTTTCATCAATGATAAAACATTTGACATCTTTCCATGTTCATCTATAATTATAGTAATAAATCGCAGGAAAAGTCCATCATAATATTGCCTTATTTTATAACAATCGTGCCATATCAGGGGAGGAACCATGAGAATCTATACAAATTCCAAGTTGGAGGAGCAACGTAGTCACGGAAGAGAAGGTTTTCCTTTCGTGGTCTATTCGGAGAATTATGAGGATTATCAGGATGGTACCATCGGAATCCATTGGCACGAAGAATTCGAATTCAATCTGATCCTATCCGGTGAGATTGAAGCTCAGGTGGATGGAAGAACTTATCATCTTCAAGCAGGTGATGGTATCTTCTTCAATTCCAATGCTCTGCACATGTCATATTCGGTATCCCCTGATCAAGACGTGAAGCAGCATTCGATCCTGTTTCTGCCTGAGTTTCTCGCTGCGACGAATACCAGTATCTATATCAAAGGCGTAGCTCCACTGATTTGCCGGAAAGAGTTATCGGCATATCCTCTCTACAGCACTATTCCTGAGGATGCTGCTATTCTGAAATTGTTAAATGAGACCTCTATCCTGGATCAGTATAAAGACGGAAGAAATGATCTGGCGATACATATCAAGATATGTATCGTATGGGAAATGCTGCAAAGTATATTTGCCCAAGCCTTTGATACGAAACCCAGTCTTGGCATAAATTCCATCCATCAGGAACGGACAAAGAGAATGTTATCCTTTATTCAAGAACATTATGACGAAAAAATCGTGGTGGACGATATCGCCGCATCTGCTGATATCAGCCGGAGTGAATGTTTTCGCTGCTTCCGGACTCAGGTAAGAAATAAACCGATTGAATATCTGAATGAATATCGCCTTGCGCAGGCAGCCAAAAGACTTATGGCCACCTCAAAGTCGATCAGTGAGATCGCTCAGGAATGTGGATTTGATCATCAGAGTTACTTCGGAAAGCAGTTCAAGGCAAGGTATCATATGACCCCTGCCGCTTACCGAAAGCAAATCCAGCCGTGATGTATATTGATAGACAACTCATCCGTATTTGTAATCCAGGCTATATTATCACTTAGATACCTCTTTCACTTGGTCTCTTTCACTTGGTCTCTTTCACTTGGTCTTTTTCACTTGGTCTTTTTCCTTCACTTCACTTCTTGCCATATTACGAATCAGGTATATGCCTTGAAGAATTACTAACATGCTGCACACCATCGCCATAACCTCTGCTGCCTGATCACTTGCCGTGATCAGATCAAAGCCTCCGTGCCAAATCAGTACCGGAATTACGGAGAATCGACTACCTTTGCTCAGCCATGCCAGAAGTACAGAACCAAAACTTAAGCTGATTGCCCAACCAAGGATCCCGGGTCCCATATTCAAATAGGTCTCGTTGAACCAGAAGGCCGGAAGATGCCATAATATCCAGATGCCTGCCACAATCAAAGAGCTGATGCGAAGAGAAAATCGTTTATTCAACTCCGGAAGTAAAAATCCCCTCCAGCCTGATTCCTCGCCCAGACCAAAGGTCGTAATCCATACCAGTGCTGTCTGCCAGAGATTGAAGCCCGGCAGCTTCTGTGTCAACCCAAATTGACTCCAGTCCGGCCATATTCCGGTGATAACTCGGTGGGCGACTACACCGATAATTCCATAGCATATCGGCATAAGTATCGCTATTGCCAACCATTTCTTAGAAAATGTGAGGGAATAGGTTCTCGAGAACCACATCTTCAATCCTTTGAATCCGTCACAGAACAAGGTCGTCAGTACCGCCCCAAGAAGTGGTCCAAAAGAGGCCAGATAAAACTGTGCCGGTAATATCTTAAGATTTGCTCCCCATTGGTAGTTAATCAACAAGGGAATCCAGAGTATCCATGTAATTCCATAAGATAGAAGTATATATAGAACAAGCTTCCGGTTCTTCATACATTATCTCCTTTCATCTTTTGCATTTATTCCTGCAAAGAAAATACAACCTTTTCGCTTGTTTCATTTTACCATTTTCTTAATCTAAGCTCAACCGGATTTCATTTCCCAAATCTTAATCTCCCTACTTTATAGCAAATCGAAATAGGGAAGAAGATGAGCCGGCGAAACCTTAGGCTCCTCCGGCTCAAATGCAAATCTAGTTCCATATACTCCTCAGTTCATTGATCTGAAGCTCCTTTAGCACGATCTCACCGTCCTGCGTCTCAATCTCCAGCCGGTTTTGGTTCACATCCTGCAGATGTCCTATCGACAGAAAGGCCTTTCCATAATTGACAAATACCTCAATGCAACTTACATCGATAATTATCCTTAATTGAGTGTTTCCTTCAAAGACCTCAAACGGTGCAGTATGGTTCTGGCACGTAAGGCTATTGTTTGCCAGATCACCAAGTATTTTTATACCAAACAGGGATAAATCAAATCTGCCCTTTGATGAGGCAGTCAGCTCCAGAGTAATGTCATAAAGCCTACCGAGCAATTCTCTACTATATTTATTACTGTATGTAATACTGATATTTTGTTCCTTCACGACTTCCCCGTATAAGTCTGCAATCTCACTTATCGGATAAGCACATAAGAAGATATCTTTATGGAAGCTTCTAAGGGTCATCTCACAGGGGAAATTCATGGCTGTATTGAATGGCATATCCGGCAACTCATATCGATTCCATGCAATTCTTAAGCGTCTGCCATCCTCACCCGGTATATTGGACCAGGTCTGTGCCGCATAACTGTCACTGCTATATTGCAACTTCTTTGATTCTGATTCAGGATGAAATCTCTTTCCGTCAAAGCTTCCGATTAGATATCGGTCTGAAGCTCCGGTAAATACCCAACGGATATTATCATGATCTCCTCCCACCGGAAGCGGATAAAAGTCCGGGCACTCCGCATCGCCTTCCAACACGATCTCCTGCATCGAAGTCCAATCAATCAGATTAGAGGAAGTCAGCAGCAGATATCGGTCTTCTGACAGATACAGCACCATAACATAGATATTATGTTCCGGGTCATAGATTACCTTCGGATCACGGTTTTCCTGCTCCAGGAACGGAATGACCGGATTGGAAGAATATTTTACAAAGGTTCTCCCTCCATCCACACTATATGCCATGCATTGGACAAAGGGCTGATTCCTCGATAGCTCGGAGTCCGTATTACCGGCCGCAGTATAAAAGAGAAGAATTACCTCATTTTCATTTTGCTTTAGACCAGTCACATTGTGTATATCGATGATTGCGCTTCCGGAGAACATGGTTCCCATCTCATCCGGATAAAGCACCGGTTCTTGCTCCGTCCAATGAATTAGGTCCCTGCTTGCTGCGTGTCCCCAATGCATATTACCCCATTTGCAACCTACAGGATTATGTTGGAAGAACATATGATATAACCCCTGATAATACACAAGTCCATTCGGGTCATTCAACCAGCCTCTTTGCGCTGAAAAATGAAACTTAGGGCGATATTTCCCGGTATAATTATCTTCTGATGGATACTTTGTATCTGATTGCTTAATATCCAGTACCATCTCGGGTTCTACATTCAGCTCCAGTTCTTTCCCTGCAAAGCGTTCCATATTCAGATAGAATTCCTGACCAGGATTGTCAAAATCCAGTTCAACCTGAAGGTCATAGACCAATCTGCCTTCCTCATAGAACTTCAAACATCTCTTCCCTGCATGATGGTTGACCGGTAGAATAATGTACTTACTATTACACAGCAAACGCATGGACATACCTCCACTCATCTTATATGTTTACAACAGCCCTTGATAAATCTGCTGCTCTAAATCTCCGTTATGGATATGTTAAGCCTACTTCGATACGCGGTCAACTAAAAGCTTGATGAATAGACCACCCTGAACACTGCGGTGCTGGAAGCCGATTTGCTTTGCAGTTATGGTATCATACCAGTCCGTCATAGGTACTCTGGATTCTGTCTCATGGTATGCCTTCCATAAAGGCTCTACCATGCTTTCAAAATCCTCCTTGTTCTTCATCATACTTGCGCTCCATACCAACCAATCGGACTTCGTATAGGTGGCACGATTATCCAGTGGCATACCATAGGTATTGGTATGGCCTAGATAGCCCTTTCGTTCCTTCTCCAGAAGCTCATCAGCAAATAGCTTAGTATCAAAGATGCGATCCCAGATTAGATTATACTTCATACTGAAGGTATCCGGCTGATCAAAAGTCAATCGGAAGGTACCATCCTCATTTGCAGCTCTTTGAACCCAGCTTTCCATCATCTTGTGAGCTGTCTCAAAGAAGATCTCAGCCTCTTCCTTACCTTCCAGCTTCTCCATGAGGATTCCGAAGCTGGCAATTCCCATAATCGCTTTCGCTGCCAGATTACAATTATGAGCAAGGTGGCCTGCAAAGTCATCGGTACACAGCTGATTCTCCGGATCAGCACCGTGCTTGCAGAGGTATTGGGTCCACTGCTTTAGGGTCGGTAAGTAATCCGAAGCAAAGCTGAAATCACCGGAAGTCAAACATACCGCTGCTACCGTCACTAACATATTGCCGCATTCTTCAATCGGCATCTGATCATCAAGCTTGGTTCCTCCACCGTATACTTGTCCATTCACTAACGGATAGGTACCCACATCGTGAGGAGCAAAGTCATGATACCATTCCTCCGTTGCCGCATACTTGAATACCGGTCTGAGCATACCCTTAACCAATTCCGGGTTATATAACAGGAACAAAGGGATCGAAGGATAGGTCACATCTACAGTTGCAGCACATGCATTACTGAAGCATTCCTTGGAGATGAATAATAATTTGCCTTCCTTATCCTCACATAACTTATGTGCCGCGATTACCTGACGATAGGACAACATCAGAAGTTCGGCGTATTTCTCACCACCGCTTGTAACAGCAGCCTGAACTAATTCCTCGGAGAAATTGTTACAGCGCTTCACAATTGCATCGTACTCGAGGTACGCACGACGAAGGATTTCCTTGATGTCTTTGGATTCCTTCACCCAATAGCCCGTCAGATTCTCTCCGAAGTATTGGAGACAGTTAACATCATCATAAGCGAAGGTAAATAAGGTGCTGTTCTGTCCGGCGGTGTCTAAGGTTGCGCAGGCTTCGAGTCTGGTAGCCTCACCCTCCTTATGAATATGTACCTCAGGTGCTCCGTATTTCGCTGTCAGATAGAAATATCCCCAATTGATGCGGACATCGTCTCCCACCTTACCAAGAACCGGCTGAAGGGTACTTCCCATTCTTGCGCAGGCAACCCCCTGCTCGATGGTAATGCTCTCACCCTTGGTCGGATGTTCCTGATGGGTATCCAGACAGATGTCATCTTCTACTGTAATACTGATGCTTGCCTGATGGGAAGTATGGTCAAGCCCGTGAAGCTCTGCCTTCAGATAGGACACGGGACGTGATAACACGGTCAGATCATTGAGCAATAATGGTGAAGTGAAGGTAAGAATCAGTTCCACCGAATCTGTGCTAAATCTGTAAATGGTCGACATCGCATTGATATCGCAATCTGTTTGAACCATTTTCTTGGTATTCGCCTTAACTCCCATGAAAAGATATTCCACGTCGTCTATCTTAAGAGTACCGGTGATGGGATTGGGTTTGCAGGTCCAATGCATGGTTTCCCCGGAATTTAACGTATCGTTCACAGACCAGACACTAAAGTAAGGGTCAATCGTAATCAGGGGTGTAGCGGGTGCTCTAAGTTTCATCGTATTCATAATCTCCTTTTGCTTGAATATTATTTTCTTTTATTATATTATTACAATATAGAAGAATAAATAGGTTTTATAAGCAATAGCGTGAGGAATATGAACATCAGCTCACAATGTTAGGAACTCATAATATGAGATACCCACTATGTATGGAACTCGCAATATTAGATACTCACAATGTGAGGTGCTCACAATGTGAAATACTCATAATGTGAGATACTCACAATGTGAAATACTCATAATGTGAAATACTCATAATGTGAGGTACTCACAATGTGAGATACTCATAATGTGAGGTACTCACATAATAATAACTCTGGGAATTAAGGAGGAACTTATCCAAATTATGATGAAAGAAGAATTTATCTACTGTCCTTCTGAAAACAACACCGAAATCCTTGGATTTGATATGGCCGGTAAGTCCTTCTGTGATGGGAGTTACAGTATCGCAAGACATAAATCCGAGATTTATGTCTTGGAATATGTACTCTCCGGCACCGGCACCATTATTCAAAACGGTCACAATTACACAGCCTCTGCCGGAGAGATCTACCTCTTACAGAAAGGGACACAACATCGTTATTTCTCTTCCAAAGAAAACCCCTGGGTGAAAATATGGATCAATCTAAAGGGAACATTGATGGAACATCTCTTGGAGGTATATCCGCTCGAACAGGTCGTATACCCGGGAGATGAACAAATTTTGGAATACTTTGAGGCCTTTCATCAGGAGCTTACCTCCGGCAAGCCTCCCCAGGAACTGCAAAAGTCCTGTGCTCTCCTACTTCACGGCATCCTCTCTTCCCTCTACTTTGGTGCTCTTTCCAGGCATCAGCAGGAACCGGATGATGCGCTCAAGATCAAGCGATATCTGGATCAGCACGTCCTTGATTCCGTTACCCTGGAGGATCTATGTAGCCATTTCTTTAAATCCAAAGCCCAAATCATTCGACAATTCAAGAAAAAATATGGTATCACGCCTTACTCCTACTTGCTGGAGATCAAGTTACAATATGCAAAGAAGCTGCTTACCCAGACTAATGTTCCGATCAAAGAGATTGCTTCCCGATTACAGTTTGCAGACGAGCATTACTTTTCGACCTATTTTAAACAGGTAGAGGAGGTTTCACCCTCCTCATACCGTTCGAATTCACAACATTAGATTAACTGTTGTTCCTCTTGATGTGATCTTAATTTGCTCGCTCTTGTGTTAATACAGGCTTTTTCAAAATACCAGTTGGTGTGATCTGATATTCATAAGACCACATACTACCTTTGGCTCTCCATGCATTTGGACCGCACCAGATCTCCGATCGGTCACATAGATGCAGGGCTCCAAAGGTATTCATTCGATTTCCGAATGCTGTGATTTTTAGTATGTGTGTTCCGTTTTCAACCTGACCCAGTGAGAGACTGTAGGGAGCAAATGCGATGAGTCCTTTTGTTTCTCCATCCATCTCCACCTTTAACACCGGGCTTCGGAAATAATTAGCTTGAATTGTCAGCTCTCCCTGCTGCGTCACTATGATAGGGATGTCGTATTCGATATTTCCACCGTAGAAGGCTAGCCCCTGCGCTGAACTGTCGCCAAAATTCAAGCTGTGTACCGGTTCTTCAATAACTGCCATACATCCGGATAAGCGGACACCGAAGTCCCCCAGCAAATACATGGCTTCGACATTCTGTCCTGTAAAAAACGGCATAGATACTTCGATTATATTCCTACCCTCCATCAGACTTCCGAGCTCAATCACATCAATGTCCCGATCCACATACCAGCCAACCTTTGCTCCTGAGACAGAAATCCCATTGAAGGTCACTGTACAATCACTACTGTGCTCCAACCCCAGGTTCACGTCTACACCGCTTATTCTTGACATAATTGTATAGCGTAAGAAGATCGTATGCTCTATTATTTCAGCTTTCTGATTAATCCATGGCTGGGCAAGGGCTTCCATACGAAGCGGATAACCCAAAAGCTCACGGAATTTATTATCAATACGTAAGATTTCATCCTTTTCCTGCCATTCTCCATCGTCTAACTTAGCTTCTGCCATGTCTAGTAACACTACGTTAGGCTCAGCCAATCTGACCGTTACCGAATCCGGTATCCTGATTTCTACTTCTTCTGTACCAAGAGCTTGCAACGTATTCACCGAAAGATGATCGTTGTTCTTCTCCTCACAACTTTCCAGCTTGAGTAACAGACTGTCATGCTCATACATGCTATGATGAATCACTGTCCTATTTCCTTGATGGGTATAGGGAATGGTCTTAATATCACCGGTCAGCGCATCATACCATACCGGTATAAAGGTCCCTTCGATTGAGATCGTCAGCTTTTCTTCCTGTGGTATATCCGGGTTCTTTGATTTCATTACATGGGATAGAAATAACCAGCAATCCTCACCTTCCTGTCGTAGTTGATAAATGATATTCTCGCTGCGATTCCCTCTCTCATCAAGGATATCCAACAGGCGGTAAGTTTCCAATTCTCTCAGCAGCGTATATTGGCTAAAAGGTATCAAAGTACAAGTCTGTGCCAGATCACTGCCGCCTTTTGACGGGAGGGCATCCACCAACTCAGGTATGGATCCGGTAAATATGATTTTACCTCCCTGTGCAGCAAACTGCTTCAAGATCTCTAATGTTGTGGACCGTATCGTAATCATATTCGGTACCAAGATGACATCGTATGCCATTTCACCGACCTTTAATTTAGCGGTGTCGGTGATTTCTTTCCCCTGCGTCGTGAGAAGAGACTCTGAAATAAAATCAAAATCCAATAATCCAAAGAGCAGCCAGTGAGTAAGATTATAGAACTTTTCATCCATCTCCCGTCGTATTCCGCCTGTTTGCTCTTCATTTCCCCAATACAGCCAAAAGGATTCGATCGGATGGATTACACCAATTCTGACTTTTGCTTTTCCTCTGGTCAAGGCCGTATTGACACGTGCAAAATAATCCTCTATATAGTGGTATTCCTTATACCATGGGGACTGGTAGCCAATGGATGCCGGATAATCTCTCTTTGCTTCTCCCGCCATGGAGGTCCATGCCAGATGATGTACCCGGACTGTCACGCCAAGAGCTGCCTGCCAGTCACCTTGCAGCTTATGGCCGCGAAAATCGAAGGTGTAATTCGTAACACCATATAATTCACTTAACACGCCGTTGCGTCCATACTGATGGGATGCACTCTGAGCCTGCTTCGCTGTGGATAACTCTCTCCAGTCACAAAGCATATCGATCCCCGGTAAATCAAAGGAGCGGTAGGAACGCATCGCTTCACCAAGTGCTGCTGTCTGTGAAGCCAGCGTAGGTTCCTCCATCATATGTCCGGTCAGCATGATGTTATGCTCCCTACACCAGCTGCCGATGGTATCCGCGAAGGCTGAGGCAAATCGTTCACAAATATGATCATGATACTGATAACGGATGACAGAGAACTTCTCATCTCCCAGTTCCCAGAATAATTCCGGCAGAGAATTGAGCAGACTGTGTCCATATTCTTTCCTGAAGGTCTCCTCTAAATCATCTGTATAAGGGATACTGACCTCCTTCTTCTCCTCTGCATAACCCAGAGTCTGTTTGTGTGAGAACTGCGGTTCATCTGTAAAAATAGCCGGTATTGACTTTCCGAATTCATCTCCCAGAACTTCATAATACTTCTGATGTGTTTGCTCAATAAAGCATTCAATTGCTTTCTTGTCCAGGGAATTCACGTAAGCCTGGTTATTAAACCAGGGGTGATCCCCCGATACAACCATATAGGCATCCGGAGGAAGAAAGCTGGATGTCCTTCGAATCTGTCTGATTCAATATTCCAGGGAGAAAGACAAGGTTACGAATCCGGTTCGAATGATCTTTCGTTACTAACCCTCCTCCGAAACCGGACGGCCAACGGTCTTCATCATATAACCAGGTGAATAACTTACGATCTGTCAGTTCTTTGTTGGAGTTTTTCACCAGGTTTAAGAATTCCTCTCCCATATATTCATTCGCCAAACCGGTACGGCAATGCAGATGAGCTCCTCCCATTCCCATCTGTTCCATTGTTTCTATCATCAATAACACATTGTCTTCCTTCCAGTTTTTGCGTGTCTTTATAAAGCATTTGACTTGTACCCCCTTATTTATTTTGTTTATTTACTTAAAATTGCGACACAAAAAAATTGATCTTAATTTGTTTCATCATACCACTTCAGGGACGTTAAATAAAGTAGGAATGAATACGAAGCCCGACTGATAGGAACCAGCCGAGCTTCGTATTTTTTTATTCAAAAATCTCTATAGTTCTGATTAGTTAACTCTTATGTTATCAAAATGTGCATGTGTATTATAGGTTCTTACCCCGATTGCACCCGCGGTGTAGGTTGAATCAGTAACACTGATCTTAGGCGTAACCATATCACCCACATACACCTTGATCGATGAGCCTTCTGCCACAACCTTCATATGATAAGTGACATCCGGATCAATCGTCATAGTAACCTTACTCAGCTCCGTCCAGTTATTGTTGGCCTTACCTAATTGAATAAAATCACTGCCGGCACTCAGACCCACATAATAACCACTAAAATTATCGGTTCCAACACTGGGATTCGTTGTACGGAAGATCAGTCCTGCATTGGTATTAGCGCTGCCAGAGCTTACCTTCACATCTGCTTCGTAGGTAAAGTTCGTAAAGTTTGTTCCGTTTGCGACAGCTTTCACACCCGAACCTGCTTCTACGCTATATTCATTGTTTTGAACCGCCCAGGTTCCGCTATAGGTTGTCCAGCCGTTTGCATTGCCGTCATTAAAATCATCTGCAAACAAAGGTGCAACCGAAGGATTAACAGGCAATCCGTAGTACTCGCGCATCAGCTGAAAATATGTATCGGTTCTAACTACCTGAACATTGGAATTCAACGAGTTTGCCACACTCTTGATCATTGTGGGGGTAACATCCCAGGGTTCACATTGGATCGAAACGAATCTGGGTGAGGTACCATTCCAGTTTGCTACTGCATTGTTTGTTTCCATTTGCAGGGAAGCAAAATCGTAGCAGTAGGTTGCATTTAGTCTCTGGGATGGTAGCTTATTACTGTATATGTCGATCTGTCCTCCCGGTCCATTCATCGCTGTCAAGCCTAATAACGACGGTGCATAATTCGCAAAGCTCTCACCAACATTGTTGTTGATTCCGCCGGTGATAGTATTCCAGATTGTGATTACTCTTAAACCAGCCCGATTGTTATAATCCTCGGTCATTCTCACGAAATTATCCAGACCCGTCTGATTTGGCCAATAATTAGGATAGGTGTAGCCCACTCCGGAAGGACCGCTGATCAGACAATCATTGGCGGTAGCGGTATCATAATAATAATCCAACAAGGCAGGAGCCACATCCAGCGATGCAGGAGATACGGTCCAACCAATCGGTACACTACCACGGTCAGGATTGTCCCAATGCTGCTTCATCTTATGCTCCATATACTGAACATTATCACCATCACTCATGATGAATGTCAAATAAATTTTGTTCTGTAATACCGGTTTTGCCGGAACGGGTTTTACACTGACCTCTCTTGACATACCGGCAAAGACGGATAGGTTGGTTGACCAGTCGCTTGCAACGGTAGAGATACTGTACTCGGAAGCCAACATAACACCGGCTCCTTCATCCGTCCACCAGCCCATATATGCAGAATTCTCAGGCATAGAGGAGAGGAAGCTGCGTAAAAGCGTATTTTCAGCCGGGACACTCGGATCCAACCAGACTACGGCAGCACCGATAGCTGTGGCATAATCTCTGATTGCTCCCTTATGTGCCTCCGGATTTAAGCCCACCAGAACTCTGTGCGTACAGGAAGACCAGTAATTATTATAAAGATACTGATAGACCTGAAGTTTATTGCTAAATTGTCCACGCAGGTCTGCGAGAATAGGCAGATTATAAGGTGCAGCAGTAAGCATGGCAACCTGGGAGGGGGCCGCTACGATACCGTTCGATATTCCTGCTATGGTTGATGCCAGATTAATCGTATCCAGATAGTTGTCATCGTAAATGACAATTCCGCCGATTTCATTTCGATATTTGGTTATCATCGTCCGATTATCATTGACTTCAGAATAGCTTAGATTCAGGTCTTGTAACCAGGTATATTTCCCATCCCCATTCACGGTATTGGTATCATAGGAATAGATGCGGGGCTGCGTCTTATTGACCAATCCCTTCAGAGTGGAATAAAGAATTGCATCTTCAGCCCACCGCTTCGGAGCAAACATCACCCAATCTACCTTAATGTATGCACCACCCAGCCAGTATACTCTTAATTCCAGGGCATGTCCTGCGACCGGATTATTATAAGTCAATGAAAATTCCTGATATTTATTCGCTGTGGTAAATTGCTGTCTTGTGATATCCTGAGAAGCAAGCACAGTACCTGCTGTAGCGTCATAGACATCGATACCGACCTGGGGCAGATTATCTGCCGTGTTATTATCGATCATAATCTTGAATACAGCTGTTCCTGGTCCTGCCGGGATGCTTGTATCATACGGTCCATAGATCATATGGCGATTCGCGGCATCAATTCCGCATTGGCACAGCCATCCATCTCCGTCATTGTG
>JAGFXQ010000205.1 GCA_017861355.1 Bacillota bacterium | reverse complement strand
ACGCATGTAGCTGACTGTTACTAATAGGTCGAGGGCTTGACCTAAAAAATGGTTTGTTAACAATGTATTCTAAGAATACAAAAATCGGATGTTTTATATATTATTTTCTAGTGTAGAACTTGTCAATATTTATAGTAATTAATAGAAGCTCAAAGCATATGCTTTGGGTTTTTTCTATATTCAAAGATAATATTCGAATCCAGGGTATATATGCCTTGGATTTTTTTATGACAAGATGAAACGATTTATCATTTCATCTTATTAATCACAAGCGATGATATATCAATCCAACTTGCACCTTATAATTTTCTGAGACATTGATTAAATTACATCATATAAATTGACAGTTTCTACCTGCTATATTATTATAAAAGGAAAATATAATCTAATACAGGATATATCTGGATATACAATCTGAAATGCTAGGATAAGCATATGGGGGATAAGAGATTGAAATTCGCGGTTTTTACAGATCTTCATTATGATGTCATACACGATGCGAGCAGACGGTTACAGGAGTTTCTTTCATTAACGAAAGAAAAGAAGGTTGAATTCATTATTGGACTCGGTGATTTGTGCCATCCGATCGAAGAGCATAAGCACATTATTGAGACGCTAAATGAATTTATTCCATATTATAGTATTATAGGTAATCATGATTCTGATTCCTATCCGATCGAAACTGTATTGAAATTCTTTCACTTAAAAAATAGCTATTATTCTTTTGTTGTTCAAAACATAAAGTTTATTATGCTGGATGCAAATTACATTCGAAAAGCATGTGATGATGAGCCTAATTACAAATGCAACTATGATGCTGAAACGGATGTATATCCCTTCGTGCCTGAAGAAGAGATAGAATGGCTAAATAGAGAGATTCAAGATAATCAGTACTATTATATAGTGTGTTCACATCATGGTCTTACAAATGATTTTCGACAGAGGGGGATCGCTAATAGAGATAGAATCAGGCAAATCTTAGAGCACAGGAACCGACAGGAGAAGAAGGTGTTATTATGCATGAATGGTCATGACCATGGAAATGATTATAAAGAGATTAACGGTATCTCCTACTATACACTGAATTCAATGTCATATATTTGGCATGGAATAAAACCAACGTTTAATTATTCCATGGAACTGCACGAAAAGTATCCTTATATGAAGGATATGATTCTTTATGAGGAACCCTTGCACGTCATTGTAACAATTGATGACAATGGTAATATTAGAATTGATGGGGTAGAAGGACATTATCAAAATATAACACCAAACGAAATTGGATTAGGAAATACCTGGAATGCTGTTTCGATTGAACCTAAGACATCGTCGATTACGATACAATACAACAGAGAGGAGAAACATTATGTTGAAGCTAGTGAAACTCAGTTACAGTTATAAGAAGCAGCTAATGGATATGATGAAGGAATGGTGCGCTATAGGTGAGAAAATAGTACCCTATTCCATCAGAAAGAATGATTATAAGGATTTCGATACTTATCTGAAAGGCTTTGAAGATACAAATTTAATTGAACCAGGATATGTTCCAGCAAGCACCCTGTTCTGTCTTGATGATGAAAGAAATCTCTTTGTCGGAGCGGTGAATATTCGCCATTATCTAAATGAAGCGTTGCTGATGAATGGTGGACACATCGGTGATGGAATCAGACCGTCGGAAAGAAGAAAAGGCTATGCCACAAAAATGATTGGATTGGCTTTGGAGGAGTGTCAAAAGCTAGGCATTAAGAAAGTGCTAATGGTATGTGACAAAAAAAACATAGGTTCTGCCAAAAGTATAATAAATAATGGTGGGATTCTCGAGAATGAAATAGAAATGGATGGTGTTACGGAACAACGATACTGGATTGATTTATAAAATATTGAGATGAGGAGGATTACTTTAATGTTACAGTGGGAATATAGAACGTTAGAATTTTCAACAACAGGCTTTGCAGGGGGGCTACTGGATATCACTGCCTTCAATGAAGCGTTAAATGGCTATGGAAGAGAAGGCTGGGAATTAGTAAACTGCTTTGATACGAATCAATCGCAGGGAGCAAGTCGAAAAGTAATTGCAGTACTTAAGAGACAGACTTTACAAAACTAAAGTTTAACACTATAATATAGATAGACTATTTTGTAGGATATTATACTTTTAGAAAGAATAATCTGATAGATACGTATACGGAGGTATTAGCATGGAAAAAGACAATCAAGCGAATGAGGTTGTGAAAGAGATAGAAATATTAGAGTTTCGGGCAGGCGGCAATTCCTATGGAATTAACGTAAATGATATTCGTGAGATACTACCTTATAGCAAAAAACCTTTGTTTATACCAAACGCTCATCCATATATTGAAGGTATTATTAAGCCTAGGGATTTTATCATATCAATCTTAGATTTAGTAAAATGCCTCAAGTTAAATGCCTCTGATGAATATAAGAATGAGATGCTTATTGTTACCAGCATAAATGATTTAAACATTGCTTTTCATGTTGATAGTGTGAAAGGCATCTTTCGTGTTATGACTACGGAGGTTGCCAAACCCGGTAAAAAGATCACGACCTCCTTTAAAGCAGCCGTAGAAGGCGTATTGACTAGAGAGGACCGCAAGATCGAGATACTAAACTACAGAAATATCATTAACGAAGTGAATGCAAATCTTAATGTGAAATAATTATTTTCGCAAAAGTATTATTTTTTCGCTAGTTTTGTACGATATACTTAATGCTTTTATAAATATATTGGACGGTGCATGAATGGCAAAATGTAAGAACTGTAAAACAAATATCCCAGATGGGACGGATTATTGTATAGACTGCCAAGACAAGGTGATTTCGAAAGGAAATGAATCCTATCTTGACAGTCTGTTAAATTCTGTTAAAAACAGTCCTTCTGTGGATAATATATATAAGAAAAAGAATAATGTGACCGAAAGTAACAACCCTGTGAATAATCTCAATCAATCTCAGAATACTGTAAATGAACCGGTCTCTACGACGAGACAAAGAAAAGAACCGGTACGTATTACAGATTCAGATGATGATGACTTATACAGGGTTGATTTTAGTGACATTGAAGATTTTGATAAGTACAATATCGACGATGACTTTGCAGATATTGAAAGTGATATCATCATTAATGATGAGGATTTGTTTGGTGAAAGCCTGGCAGATCTCATGAACATCGACCAAGAAGATTCAGATGAGGTTGATCTGGATTCAGAGATAGATCATGTTGTGGAATCAGCTTATATAGATAAGCAATTGGGGGATCGATATGCTGATGAACAACAAAATGAGATGTTTGTAGAAGAAGATACATCCATGGATGATATCGATTATTCGATGCAGTCATCTCTTCCGACTGAGAAGGAAGAAAATACACTTGACGATGCGATCTCACATAATATAGAAACGGAATTTTCAAAGCGGATCGATTCTGATGTACATATGCAAACGCTTGAAGAAGATCCGGTGATGCAAGTTTCCACAGGTGGGGATGAAGCAAAAGAGCAGGATTTGTTTTATAATGAACAGCCGGAGAGTAATGTGGCAGGGGAAGAGTATAGCGAATTATCAGAGGATACCGATATTGATTTTGATTTGGATGATTTGCTGAACAGTCTAGATGCTCAGAACTTAGAAGATACTGTAGCAAGGAGCATGGCTAATCCGGAAGAAGATATGTTCACTTCCTTTGGTGATGAGGATATTGAGGAACTGAGTACTAATAATAGAGCAGCGTCAGAGAATAAGACCGAATTCGAGAGTATTGAAGCAGAGCATGATGATTTCTTCAATTTAATGGATCAAATGTCGAATGAAGATCCTTCTACGGAAGATATCAAGGCGATTAGCGATATGCTAGCGAATGGTTCAGGTGCGTCAAGGAGAAATAATATGCCCAGTGATGTGGGGGAGGTGTTCTCCGATGCGTTAAAAGCGGTTTCCTCTTTGGACGATTATGAAAAAGAGGAAGAGAAGATTCTTGGTAAGGTTCTAAGTGATAATTCAAAAAACGAGAAATCGGACAAGAATAAACTAAAGGAAAAAGAGAAGAAGACAAAAGAAAAGAACACAAAAGCGAAAAAGACGAAAGTTAAGCCATTAAAAGAAAAATCAGGATTGAGTCTGTTCCAGCGTCTTTTTGGTAATGTTAAGAATGATAAGACAGCGACTCAGCATAATGAAGAACTTCGTGCTCAAACGGAACCCAAAGCGGAAAAGGTGAAGAAAGTTAAGGTCAAAGGGAAAAAAGGTCCTGCACCTTCCGAAGAGGATGAGGAGAATTCCGGCGATAGGAAAGGTAGTCAAGGTAAGGCAGACAAGAAGGAAAGTAAAAAGGAGAAAGCAGAGAAAAAGAAGAAGACAAAAGAAGTAATTCAGGTAATTGATGAGATAGATGAAGATCCGGGTAGGATTAATCGTCTCGGAGCATTTATCGTATTTTTCTTCTTTGGAGTAATTGCTATAATCCTGATACTTGGAACGAATATGGTGACCTACACATTGAGTATCCAACATGCAACCAATTACTTTAATCATCGTAAGTATACACAGGCTTATAATGAAGTATATGGCGTTGATATTAAAGATGAAGACATAGAGATGTATGACAAGATACAAACAGTTATGTTTGTAAATAAGCAGTTGAATTCCTATAATAACAATTATTCAATGAAGAAGTATCCGGAAGCTTTAGATTCGCTTCTGAAAGGTTTAAGTCGATATGATAAATACATTGAGCTGGCAACCATGCTAGGGATTGAAACTGATTTGGATTATGTAAGATCGCAGATACTTGCGGAATTAAATAATGTATTCCATCTGAGTGAGGAAGAAGCAATACAAATCCTGAAGTCTAGTAACATGGAGGACTATAGTCTGGCTGTATACAATGTGGTTTTGGAGAAAATGAATAATTAATTGACATCAGGAAAGGAAGTTTAACATGATTGCCATTATTGATTATGATGCAGGTAATTTGAAAAGTGTGGAGAAGGCATTAATTCACCTTGGGGAAGACGCGATAATAACAAGAGACAAAGAGCAGTTATTAAGAGCAGATAAGGTTATTCTCCCTGGCGTTGGCCAATTTGGCGACGCAATGACAAAGCTGCACCATTATCAACTGGTGGAAATAATTAAAGAAATTATAGATAATAAGACACCTTTTCTGGGAATATGCCTTGGGATGCAGGTACTCTTTGAGCGAAGCGATGAATGCAAAAGCGTAGAGGGGCTAGCTATTCTTAAGGGAGATATTCTACGTATTCCGGATAGTGATGGATTAAAGATCCCACATATGGGCTGGAATTCTCTTACCATTCGGGAGGGAGCAAAATTATATCAGGGTATTGACCCGTCACCATATGTATATTTTGTTCATTCCTACTATCTGAAAGCCACTAATCCAAAGGATGTAGCAGCGACAACTCATTATAGTACCTTGATCGATGCTTCGGTAGAACAAGGTAATGTGTTTGGATGTCAATTTCATCCGGAGAAGAGCGGAGAGATTGGTCTTCAGATATTAAAAAACTTCGCACAACTATCGCCTCTATCATAGGATGGTGTGGTAATTAGCAAAAGTTATTCCGTGCTTGTTATGACAATGGGAGAGTAATCATAAGGATGGGAGAGAGATTATGTTTACAAAAAGAATTATTCCGTGCTTGGATGTGCATAATGGAAGGGTTGTAAAGGGTATTAATTTCGTTAATCTGCGTGACGCAGGAGATCCGGTTGAAGTTGGAGCTGCCTATGACAAAGCAGGAGCAGATGAATTGGTGTTTCTGGATATAACGGCCTCCTCGGATGCAAGAACGATCAAAATAGATATGGTTCGCAGAGTGGCGGAGACGGTGTTTATCCCCTTTACTGTAGGCGGAGGCATCCGAACGGTTGAGGATTTTAAGATGATTCTCAGAGAGGGAGCAGACAAGATTGCAGTGAATACAGCAGCTATTCTGAACCCGGAGTTGATTAGTGAGGCTGCTGACAAATTCGGAAGTCAATGTGTTGTTCTTGCCATGGATGCAAAGCGCCGTGCCGATGGTTCCGGTTGGAACATCTATAAGAATGGTGGCAGAGTCGATATGGGTATTGATGCTGTTGAATGGGCAATGAAAGCTTGCAGATTAGGGGCGGGCGAGATACTTTTGACCAGTATGGATTGCGATGGGACGAAGGATGGCTACGATCTTGAGTTGACAAGAACGATTGCAGAAAATGTCCCGGTCCCGGTCATTGCCTCCGGTGGGGCTGGAACGATGGAGCATTTCCGTGAAGCTTTGACTGTGGGGAAAGCAGATGCTGCATTAGCTGCTTCGCTGTTTCATTACAAAGAGTTGGAGATTATGGACTTGAAGCATTATCTGGACGAGAAAGGTGTCAGCGTCAGAATATAA
>JAGFXQ010000204.1 GCA_017861355.1 Bacillota bacterium | reverse complement strand
CACCTGATCCATCACCTTCGGAAGCTGTCCATTACGATAAAAGCTGGAATCAACCATCTTTATCCCGGTCTTTGCCAGATATTGATAGGTTTTCGCTTTATCGTTACAGATTTCAGAGACAAAGGAATTGTTGAACACCCGAATTCCCATGTATTCTAATTGCTTACTAAGCAATGGATAAATCGCCCTGCAGATGGCAAAATCAGGTTTTGCGAGTTCATTCTTCTCGTATTGCAGAAACCATTGCCCATCCTTGACACCAAACTCCATCTCTTCGACCAGAAGCAGTTTGACTTCGATTCCTTGCTTTGCACCTTCTTCTATATAAAATTCAATATATTTTCTGTTATAAATTGCACTATCCTGATGATAAATAAGCCAAGCTATCAATACTTTCACCCCCAGAGAGTATTTTTCTAAATTAATATCCACAATCAATGATACTAGCTCTGCAGCCTTCGGATGATATGCTCCATGATTGCCTCCGCTGCATTCACACCGGTACAATCAAAGATGTTCTTAAAATGGGCATTGGAGTTCACTTCACAGACCATTGGCTCCTCCTCTTCTCCGTAAAGCAGATCGACACCGGCAAAATCAAGACCAATTATGTCACAGCAACGTATCGCTAGCTCTGTCTGTCTGGGCGTTGGTTCATAAGGCAGCATTCGTCCCCCGATGGATAGATTGGCACGAAAGTCCCCATTCTCAGAATAACGGTACATGCCTGCGATTACCTTACCACCGACTACTTGCAGTCGCAGGTCTCTTCCAAAGCTAGACTGAACGAATTGTTGAAAGAGAACCGGTTTTGACCCGATGCGCTTCATCTGTTCTATACAATCTTCCATATTATGAACCAGATATACCTGTTGCCCAAAGGAACCAAAGCATTCCTTCATCACCATGGGAAAACCCAGCCTTTTAGCCGTCTTCTCAAGAAATTCATAGTTAGTATATCCGATATTATCAAAGGTCTTCGGTGCAATAATCGTTCTCGGCATTGGAATAACCGTATTCATCAGGGTCAGATGGGTTAATGCTTTATCATCACAGATTTCAATCGCACGGGCAGAGTTAAATACCGGGTAGCCAAGCATCTCCAAATAAGCTGCCAGCTTAACATCCTTATCCCAGAATAGAATAAAATCCGCTAATTTCTCCTTATGGCCGGATGAAATATCAATCAGAAGCTGCGCATTGGTTTTCAGCTCCATAGGAATTCCGTTCTTTTTAGCCGCTTCCAGAAGCCAAGAATGAATCTCATTGAATTTACCAGATGCCAGAAATTCATTTACGATTAATAATCCCGTCATTCTAACCACTGCCTTTCCTACATTTTTCCTTTTATTTTATCGACTATTGTAGCACATATCATCTTTGATTACCAGAGTAAACATAAGAATGATTCCTTCACTGGTTACAATTCGGCCTTCCAGGTAGTGAATACGAATAGGCAACGAAGTATTCCCATTGAAAAGGAGGTGTCTTTCAACACCTCCTACGAATAAACAATTTAATTCAACATAATTAACTTATGTATCTAATATTCCTCCAGATACTGTTCAAACTGTTCCGGGGACATCATAATCTTTCTTGGCTTCGTTCCTTCTTCCGGTCCGACTACTCCGGCTTCCGCCAACTGATCCATAATTCGCGCTGCTCTGTTAAAGCCAATCTTGTATACTCGTTGCAGCATTCCGATCGAAGCTTTATCCTTCTCGATGATGAATTTACCGGCTTCTGCAAAATATTCATCTCTCTCATCCGCGCCACCGGCAGCACCGGAATCACCTGCTTTGGCATTATTTATCTTATCGTGGATATCATCGCTGTATTTTGCTTCATTATTATTCTTCTTTAAGAATTCTACAACGGAGCTGACTTCCTTATCCGAGATAAATGCTCCCTGAATTCGTACCGGCTTCGGATAACCGGACGGGAAGAATAGCATGTCTCCCTTGCCCAGAAGCTTTTCTGCTCCACTTCCGTCCAGAATGGTACGGGAATCAATTGCGGAGGATACAGCAAAAGCAACTCTCGAAGGAATATTGGCTTTAATCAGACCGGTGATTACATTTACGCTGGGTCGCTGAGTCGCAATAATCAGATGGAGACCTGCCGCTCTTGCCATCTGAGCCAGACGACAGATCGCATCCTCAACTTCACCAGGTGCTACCATCATAAGGTCTGCTAACTCGTCGATAATGATGATAATCTGCGGAAGCTTCTGATAGTTCTCGTCATTCAGATAAGCAACCTCAGATACCTTCTCATTATATCCCTTCAGATCTCTTACTCCGACATCTGCAAACTTCTTATAACGTTCTGTCATCTCCATTACCGCCCAGTTTAGAGCTGCGGAAGCCTTCTTCGGATCAGTTACAACCGGAATTAACAGGTGGGGTATTCCATTATAGACATTCAGCTCTACCACCTTCGGATCAACCATAATCATACGAACATCGGAGGGCTTTGATTTATATAGAATACTCATAATCAAGGTATTGATACATACCGATTTACCGGAACCGGTAGCTCCTGCGATCAGTAAATGCGGCATCTTTGCTATATCGGTGATGATGGTTTGTCCGCCGATATCCTTTCCTACTGCAAATGCAATGTCCGAGGGATGCTCCGTAAATTCCTTGCTTTCTATCATTTCACGGAATGCAACCATGGAGTTCTCTTTGTTCGGTACCTCAATACCGACGGCCGCTTTGCCCGGGATAGGTGCTTCGATTCGGATATCTGCCGCAGCCAGATTAAGCTTGATATCATCCGCCAAGGCAGTGATTCGGCTAACCTTAACTCCTTGCTCCGGCTGAAGTTCATAACGGGTAACTGCCGGACCACAGCTGACATTCGTAATCGTAACATGAACACCAAAACTCTCTAATGTAGTCTGCAGCTTCATCGCTGTTTCTTTCATATCACGATCTCCGGCTCCGGTCTTTCCGGTCTTCGCCTTTGGAGCAGCCAGTAGATTAAATGGTGGAAAGGTGTATTCCTTTTGTTGCGGAACTTGTGAGATTTCCAGATTTTCTACATCTGTAGACTCAAAATTCGATTCCTTTCTTACTTCCACGGTCTTTGGATCATTTGTCACTACAGGCGTCGAATCGCGATAATCCTCCGGTTCTGTCGGTTCTTCTATCTCCTCCTGCTCTGCTTGTCCAAACTTTACTCTCAGTTCTTCCTCATAGAGCGGAACATTATCATTCTTTATCGTAGTTGAGTTCTGACCGGCATAAGTCGCCGATTCCGTGGTTGTCGAAGCGTCTGCTTCTTCCTCAAACAGCTTATGAAAGTCCAGAAAAGGCAATGGTTCTTCCTTCTTAGCCTGATCCTTCTTACTCTTGTGTTCTTTCAGATTAAGAATATTCTCCGGTTTTACCTTCGCCTCCTGCAGTGTCGCATTCTTTCCATTGGAATTGCTCTGTGATGCTAAGGTTGCCGGATCAAGAACATAGGTTTTTGGTGGTCTTCTGCCCTGATCATTTGCTTTTGCTATTGCATCCAGCTCAGCCTGTTGCTCCTTACGCAGCTTCTGATACTCTTTTCTTTCATCCAACGAGCTCTTACTCTGCTTAGCAATATAGGTCAGGATTGCCTTGCCGGTGATTACAATCACGGAGATCAGCATAACTGCAATTAAGATGATAAAGGTTGCTACCTTATCAAATAAGCCGCAGAAAATCATAACTTGAATACCGCCAATGATACCACCGCCGCTGTGATGATGCATCGAATTCATATAATACTCATAAATCTTTGTATCCGGCTGATAGGAATTGGCAATCAACTCAATCAATGCGGACAAGGCCACAAAGAATACGGATGCGCTCAACAGTTTTCTTCCTGCACGGCGATTACCCAGATTAGAGATATGAAAGGCCGTCATAAAAAATATGATAAAAGGTAACAGGTAAGCTTCTACACCGATGAGGCCAAATAAAAAGCTACTTACCACATCTCCCACTTTACCGCTTAGATCAAAATTACTTAAAAAGAGCAAAATCGATATCACCAAAGCGATTACCAGAATTATCTCATCCTGCATCGCTCCGCTTTCCTTTACCCTCTTTTGACTTTCCTTATTGTTGCTTCTCTTACGTGTACTTGTTGTTTTTTTCTTTTTCTGTGTTGGAGCCATTAATCTAAGTTCCCCCTCCATATTCGCAAGATTTCTCCCAAATTTTATTATAACTGTTATAAAAATGTTATGCAAGCCAAAAAATGAGGCTACTGTAAAAGCATAAAAGTCATTCTCTTGCGGAAGTTAGAACATTGATACTTCCACAAGATCTGATCTTTTGCTTAGCAACAACCTCATTTCTGTGACTTATATATTAATATTCTTTCGTTACTTATATTTTTATATTCTTACCGGGGGAATAATCTGCTTTCAGATAATCCTGCATATCAGTAGAATAGAGCTGTTCTACAATATAATTCTCTCCATCTCTCCTGGCTACGACCTTTCCATGCTGCAGGCTGACTTCGCGATATTCCATGGTTGCAGCTTCCTTTGGATTCTCCTGTTTGATATCAGTATAGCTTGCCGGGCGGGCATACACTCTCTCTAAGGGCCACACAGTATATAGCATCCCATCTACCTCCCCTCTTCATTCTCTTCAATCATCTCGTTAATCTTAGCCAGTGCTTCCTTAATGCCTCCTACCGAATCTATGATACCCCTCTTCACCGTCTCGTCGCCGACCAGAATCGAACCCACATCCTTCGCGAGCTGATTGGTATCCAGCATCAGATCTCGGAAGGTGTTATAATCAATATTAGAATGCGATACCACAAACTTAATAATCCGATCTTGAATTTTCTCGAAGTATTCAAAGGTCTGGGTTACGCCGATCACGGTTCCGTTCATTCGAACCGGATGGATAATCATCGTAGCCGAGGGAACGATATAACTATAATTTGCTGATACCGCAAGTGGTACGCCGATCGAGTGTGAGCCTCCCAAAACCAACGAAACGGTCGGTTTACTTAGGGAAGCAATCATCTCGGCGATCGCTAAGCCGGCTTCCACATCACCGCCAACCGTATTAATCAGTATGAGCAACCCATCGATATCTGTACTATCTTCGATAGCCGCAAGCTGGGGCAGAACATGTTCGTATTTCGTTGTTTTATTATGTTGGGGAAGGACCTCATGCCCTTCGATTTCACCTATGATGGATAACAAATGTATTTTATGATCCCTTTTTCCATTCTCCAGTACGGTTTGACCATATTCACTGATTTTTTGATCCTTCAGATCCTCATTCTCTTTTGTGACCTTCTCTTTCTCCTGTTCCTCTTGAGTATTCTCCCGTTTTTGCTTATCCGAAGCCTTCTTGGGTGCCTTTCCCTTATCCGCATCCTTTATTGCTCCTGTGGCATTTACTTCATTGTCTGACGAGATATCCTTTTGCATGAATTAACCTCATTCCTTTCACAACATGTATTTTACAAGCTTAGCTCTTGTTATTATGTGAAAAGATAAGGTTTTTATACGGCGGAAGATTGCTTAGCTCCAATAGGCTTTCATATCCTTTTTCTCTATTTCAAGAATAAAATCGCGTTTTAGTAATAAAAAGTATTCCAAATCCTTCATGATTTGATACAATAGTGCACGGTTTTCGAACTCTTCCCTGCTCTTTGGAAGCGGTTCCAAGCGAAAATGTTCTTTAAGCTGTTCTAATATTATAAATAATCCGGTGACATTATTCTTCTCATGAAAGGATGCCGCAATATGTTCTACAAATTCGGCGAGTGCTTCTGCTTGTGTGGGCAATACCGTAATCTGAGTGATGGTCGCAGTAATATCCTTCAATACACCCAGTTGCAGCTTACGCATCTCCAGATAGGACACCAGATATCTTGTGTCATTTAGTAATCTATTTCCTGATTCGTCATAGGCACTTCTTAACAAACGTTCCACAAGCTGCTCCACCGAACTATAATTCTGTTCCGGATAGTTGCTTCGAAGCATTTGCTTAATGCTGCGCAACGTAACCTTCATTTCCTCCTCAAGAAGGGTTTGTTCCCTCTGTATTTTATTAAGATTGCTCGGCATAATCAGATTCAGAAGTATTCCAATTCCCATACCAATGAGAAGAATACAGACTTCATTCAGAATCAGGGAAAGCCCCATGTGCTGTTCAATCAGAAAATGAGTCATGAGAACCGCATTCATAGAGATGCCGTCTTTTAAGTCAAGCAAAAAACACAACGCAACAAATAGAGCCACAAAGGCACCAAAAGCCAGAGGCGTATATCCTATTCCGGTAAATACAAGATAAGACACACCAATCGCCAGGATGAATGCTTCAATACGCTTTACTGCTATGCTTATGGTCTCCTTCTTTGTATTCTGTATCGTAAGCAAGGTAATAATACCTGCAGACGGACTATAGAGC
>JAGFXQ010000203.1 GCA_017861355.1 Bacillota bacterium | reverse complement strand
GCTCCAAAGATGTAATTATTCTCTTCTCCTGCCTGTTCAACGATCTCAACATTGGCACCATCGAAGGTTCCTAATGTAACTGCACCATTCAACATGAATTTCATATTGCCGGTTCCGGAAGCTTCCGTGCCTGCCGTAGAGATCTGTTCTGAGATATCGGCAGCCGGTGTCAGCTTCTCAGCATAGGATACATTATAGTTTGATACGAATACTACCTGTAGCTTATCCTTCACTTCTTCATCGTTGTCAATCAAATTCGCGATTTCATTGATGAATTTGATAATACCCTTTGCTCTGAAGTAACCGGGTGCTGCCTTTGCGCCGAAGATAAATACGGTCGGATTAAACTCCTTAATTCTGCCATCCTTCAATCCAAAGTAAATATCTAAGATTGAAAATGCATTCAGCAGCTGACGCTTATACTCATGTAGTCTTTTTACCTGTATGTCGAAGATGAATTCCGGGTTCACCCGAACATTTTCCATCTTATAGATATAATCTGCTAATTGTCTCTTCTTAATTCTTTTGATATCACCGAATTGCTTGATTACTGCCTTATCATTTGCGAATTTCTCAAGTTCCTTCAATCGATCCAGATCGGTAATCCATGAGCCACCGATCTTATCGGAGATAAAACCGGAAAGTTCCATATTCGCCTGCGCTAACCAACGACGCTGGGTAATTCCGTTCGTCTTATTGTTAAAGCGTTCCGGATATAACTCATACCATTCCTTTAATGCATCATTTTTTAATATCTCTGTATGAAGCTTTGCAACACCATTTGTGGAATGACTTGCAAAGATTGCTAATCTAGCCATATGGATCGTATCGTTGTCAATGATCAGGTATTGTCTCTGTTCCTCCGGAGTTACTTTGCCGAAACCTTTTAACTCCTTCAGTAACGCTTTCTGAATCATTACGATGTACTTATATACATTCGGGATGACTGTCTTGAACAATCCGGCATTCCATTTCTCCAGAGCCTCACTCATAACGGTGTGATTTGTATAAGCAAATGTCTCCTTCGCAATACGAAGTGCTCTGGCAAAGGTCATCTTCTCATTCTCCATCATCAGTCGAATGAATTCCGGGATTGCAACCACTGGATGCGTATCATTTAACTGGATTGCATATTCAGAGGAGAAGTGATTGAAATCCTCACCATATTTTTGCTTGTATCTGCCGATCACATCCTGCAGTGTAGCGGAGGAGAAGAAATATTCCTGCTTCAAACGAAGCTTCTTACCTTCATCTGTATTATCATTGGGATAAAGGAGGCTGCTGATTGCTTCGGCCTCATTCCTGTTTTTATTGGCTTTATCATATTTCTGTTCATTGAAAAGTTCAAAGTTAAAGCTCTCTAAAGGCTCAGCCTGCCATAAACGAAGCGTATTCACCTTCTTGTCTCCATAACCGATTACCGGGGTGTCATAAGGAACTGCGTAGACTGACTGGTTCTTATAATTAATACAAATTCTTTCTTCTTCCTTACGAACTGACCAGGGATCGCCAAAACGCTGCCAATCATCCGGTACTTCTTTCTGAAATCCTTCATCAAAGTATTGCTTGAATAAACCGTATTTATAACGGATGCCGTAACCATTCAGGGTAATACCAAGGGTCGCACCTGAGTCCAAGAAACAAGCTGCTAATCGGCCCAAACCACCGTTACCAAGGGCTGCATCCTCGATATCCTCGAATACACGGATATCTACGTTATTCTCACTCATCAATTCCGAGAACTGATGAAATAATCCCATGTTATGCAGATTACTGTATACCAGACGTCCTACCAAGAATTCGGCTGATAAATAGCATACCTTTTTATCCGGTGCATTCAGTCCCCAATCCTTACCCAGGTTTTTCATTGCTGCCTTAGAGACCGCATTGTATAGCTGGATGGTAGACGCTTCTTTCATCGTCTTTCCATAATCCAGATCTAAGATCGTTGCTACATTCGTTTTAAAACTGCTATCCATTTTTCCTCCTAATCCCAATATGGGTTTCCTTACACATGGAACTCCTTCTACTTGTTTGCCCTTGCAAAAAGTTGTGCATATTCCAGAAGGATATCCTCCTTCAACTCTTTATATTGACTTTTCTTCATACGCCACTGCCAGTTACCACCGATCGTGGAAGGAAAGTTCATTCTTGCCTTATTATCCAGCTTTAGCAAATCCTGCATCTGAACGATAACTACATTAGCAATACTGGAATAAAGAACCCGGATGATGGCGTAGGGAAGTTCTTCCCGGCTGCTCACTTTGAAATAGCGATACATGAAATCAAGTTCTTCCTCTGATTTATGATTCAGATAACCGACTAAGGTTTCATTATCATGCGTTCCTGTATATGCTACCAGATTAGTATCTTTATAATTATGGGGTAAGTATTCATGATCTGCAGGTCCGTCTATACCAAACATCAATATTTTCATTCCCGGATATCCGGTCTTACGGATCAATTCACGAACATTCGGTGTAATTACTCCCAGATCTTCTGCAATAATCTTGGCACTGCCGATGGATTGTTTTATCACATCGGTTAGTTTGCTTCCGGGTCCAATCTTCCAGCTTCCACTTACCGCAGTTGCACACGTAGCTGGAATTGAGTAATAGTTGACAACACCGATAAAATGGTCAATCCGAATAATATCATAGAGACCGGCTGACATCTTCATGCGTTCTCTCCACCAGGTAAAATCCTTCTTCTCCATCACATCCCAACGATAGAGCGGATTACCCCAGCGCTGACCATCGGCTGAAAATACATCCGGTGGTACTCCGGCGACATTGATCGGATTCTTTCGCTGATCGAGTTCAAACAGATCACCATGCACCCATACATCGGAACTGTCCTGAGAGACATAGAGCGGAATATCTCCGATCATCTGAATACCCAGATCATTCACATAGGATTTAACCTTATCCCACTGCTCACGGAATTTGAACTGGCAGAATTCCCAGAAATCAATTTCCTTCGCAAGAAGCTTCGTATAATGGCTAACCGCAACTTCATTATGGTTGCGAATATCTTCTTCCCATAATGACCATTCCTTGCTGTTATTATGCCCTTTCACTGCCATATATAAGCTGTAATCTCTCAGCCAGAATTCATTCTTCTTGCAAAAGTTCTTGAACTCCTTTGTATCTTTATGATTGCTGCGATCGAAGGCTTTTTGTAATATCTTGTATCTAAGATTATAAATCATGGCATAATCGATCCGATCAGCCTTTTTGTCCCACTTAAGTCCTTTTAACTCTTCCTCCTGAAGTAAACCTTCCTTCATCAGAATATCGAAATCAATAAAATATGGATTGCCTGCAAAAGCGGAAAAAGATTGGTAAGGACTATCTCCAAAGCTAGTCGGGCCAACCGGCAATACCTGCCAATAACAGCATCCAATTCGTTTAAGAAAATCAGCAAATCGGAAGCTCTCTTCCCCTAAGGTTCCAATCCCATAAGCAGAAGGCAATGCACTAATTGGCATAAGCACACCGGCTCCTCTGTTCAGTTCCTGCTTTATCTCTGTTGACATATATTATCTCCACCTCTTATTATACAAACATTTTCGGAAATTTTCGAAACTATATACATACAATAACATTGGAACATACTTTTGTCAATAGATTATTTTAGTCTTTTAGTTAATTTATATATTTTAGTATTGGTTTTGATCATTTTATTTGTCCATTTTTACAAGATACGTTAATTTCTTTTAAAATTTAGATGAAATTTAAGCTGATTTTTTGCTCAAAAAACACTGCAAAATCATGGATTTAGCAATTTGTTTCGAAAAAAGTTAAGTAAATCTGTATCAAATATGCGGTTTTAAAAATAATGTCGAAAAAGCAAAAGACAATATTCACAAAAAAAGGGATTAATTGGTCGGATAAATATGTAAGAATAGGCAAATTCATAAAGAGATATTGAAAATGAAATAAGTAGGGTTTATACTGAAAATGTTTCAAGGAGAAAATCAGAAACCAAGATTTTGTAGGAGGCATATCCATGGCAACGATTAAGGAAATCGCAAATAAGCTGGGCATCGCAGTTAGTACCGTATCAAAAGGCCTTAACGGTGCAAGTGATATAAGTGCCGAGATGAGACAGCTGGTGCTCGATACTGCTGTTGAGATGGGCTATGCTTCTAAGAAAATGAAAGCAACCGGAACCAGAAAGGTATGTATCTTTATTGAGAATATGGACTATGAGAATATCGAACAATTTGGTTATGAGATTGTCGTAGGATTTAAGTTATCCGCAGCCAGAAGACATTGGGATGTTACGGTAGTACCGACGAATCTGAATATGCAGACAGCCGAAAAATTCGATACATACATGTTAAAGAATGGATATAGTGGCGCTTTTCTTTTAGGCTTTACACTCCATGATGACTGGGTATGGCAGCTGACTAAGACAACCGTGCCTACCGTTCTTTTGGACAATTATATCGAACGCAACAACCATGTCGGCTATGTAGGTACCGATAATTCAGAAGGAATTGATCTTGCTGTCGATCACCTGAACAATCTCGGACATAAGAATATCGCTTTTCTAAATGGCTCTAAGAACTCCATGGTTTCTGAACAACGTTATCAATCCTTTATCAGTAGTATGACAAAACATGGTCTGACTGCTGACGAGAATCTGATTGAATATGGATATTATGTACCCGATTGTGCTAAGGATCATGTTCCGGGATTTATCCGCAATGGTGCTACTGCTATTATGTGTGCCAGTGACTTGATTGCCTCCGGCGTAATCACTGAGGTTGTGAAGCATGGCCTAAGAGTTCCGGAAGATGTCAGTGTCATCGGTTTCGATGATTTACCGATCGCTGCTTCTCTCACTCCTCCTTTGACTACCATCCGCCAGGATCGTACTGATTTAGGTAAAAGTGCTTTTCTACTGTTAGATGGCCTTATTCACAATGTAACCATCAGTAAGCTTTTACTCCGGGCAAAGTTCATCCAGAGAGAAAGTACTGCTCCGTGTAAATCTAGAGATTTATCTGACTTATAGGGATTTATCATATAAAAAATAGCAAGAGATTTGATGCTATGTAAAAAGGGCTTTCACTTTTCGGTTACTACTTGAATGAAATCTTCAAGTAACCAAAAAGCGAAAGCCCTTTCTTACGTTAATAATTAATTATATTTCGCTGACGAAACATCACGTAGTTTTAATCGTCGATACATGGCACTTCTCAATAAGGTATAGAGAACGGAGGTCATTGGGATAAAGATCAGCATTCCGGCAATACCAAAGGTGCTTCCGCCAATCGTAACTGCCACAAGCACCCACATTGAGGGTAAGCCCACCGAGCCGCCTACAACATGAGGATAGATAAAATTACCTTCAATCTGCTGGAGTACAATGAATATCACAATGAAAACTAAGGCAGTAATCGGATTCACAATCAATATCAAGAGAGCTCCGATTAAGCAGCCGATAAATGCACCAAAGATCGGTATCAATGCGGTGAAACTAATTGTAATGCTGATAATTAAGGCGTACGGGATGCGGAATATAGTCATTACAATAAAGAACAACAGTCCTAAGATCACTGCCTCCAGACACTGTCCGGATAGAAATCTGGAGAAGGTCCCTTCCGCCAACGTAGCAATTGATACCACTCTGTCTGCTGCCTTCTCAGAGAGATAAGCATATAATAGCTTTCTTACCTGCTGTCCAAGCTTCTCCTTCTGTGCCAGAATATAGATGGAGAAGATAAATCCCAGGAAGAAGTCAATCACTCCTCCAAAGATGCTTCCGGCAACATTAAAGGTGGATCGAACCATATCAGCTCCACTATTCAGTATAAAATTATAAAGATTGCGGAAGAAACTCTGCCAATTCAAATTATCAATATTCAGATAATCCTTCAGAATCGGGAATCGATACACAAGTCTAAGGTAATCTCCTTCCATCCGGCTGAAAAAGTCAGGAAGATAATCCCCCAGGGAAACAATTGTACTAAAAATATTGGGAACAACGAGAAGTGAAACCATCATAATAATTCCAATCACAATAACTAAGGTAATCATCAGACTGATGGGCCGCTTCAACTTCATCATTGTTGCACCGTTTCGTTTTCCCTTAGCAAAAAGCCGATTTTCTATTGCACGCATAGGAACATTGATAACGAATGCAATCGCTGCCCCTAATAGGAATGGAAAGATCAGATTAAAGCAAAAAGCCAACGCTCCTATTACTATATTAAGATGCTGTAGCCCAACGTAAAGCAATATAACAAAGGTTGCAATTCCAAGTATTTTCTTGATATTATTCTTATTTAAGTCCATCTTCTACTCCCCAGATTTCTTAAGACTGTGATACATGTGAATATATTCATTGATATATAACAGGAAGGATAGAAGCAAAAAGGCTCCACACACCACCATCAGTATATTGGTTATCCCAATCTTCAG
>JAGFXQ010000202.1 GCA_017861355.1 Bacillota bacterium | reverse complement strand
AGTCCGTATAGACACGGGAAGCTTCTGTGCCATACTTTTCTTTTGCATCCTCTGCCTTCTGTCTGTCAATATCACAGAATGCAACGATCTCATAATTACCGTTCTTCTGAATTGCGGGTAAATGTTTATTGTTTGCGATACCGCCGCAACCAACGATACCAATTTTAACCTTTCTCATAGTAAAAACCTCCATTGTAATCTTTCGTCAATTAGAAACCTAAGGATTTCAGATAATCTCTACTGATATGTGCATCCTCAAGAGCACTAAATTCCGTGTGTCTGTCCTGTTCTACCACTAACCACTCACTGCCACCTGCAACTGCCTGTGTAAGAATGGAAGGTATGTCCTGAACTCCATGACCAACTGCGCGGAACTCAAATTCCGGTTCTTTGCTGTAATCCTTCAGATGAACCACCGGTAATCTGCCTTCATATTTCTTCATGTAGGTAGCGGGGTCTTCACCTGCAACCTTGGTCCAACAGGTATCTAATTCTACCTGCCATACCTCCTTGCCATAGGTACGATACATGTAGTCAAGTATATATTCGCCTTCCGCTGTCTTCAGGAATTCAAAATCATGGTTATGATACATCAGTGTAATTCCAACTTTATGGCAAGCTTCTGCAATCGCAGGAACATTCTTCATAAATTCCTCAAAATACTCGGTACCGTAACGTTGATCGTCCATCAGATAGGGGATTGCTACGTATTTGCATCCGATGGTAGCATAATCCTCTGCTGTCTTCGTAATATTCGGAACAAATGCCTGATACGGAACATGCGCGGAGATCGGAATCAAACCAATTTCTTTCAGAATATCCCGAACTTCCTCAGGAGTATAGCCATAAAGACCGGCAAGCTCCACTCCTTCATAACCCATTTCCTTCACTTGCTTCATTGACTGTATAAAATCCTTCTCTGCATCTTCACGAATCGAATACACCTGAAGAGCAACCGGTAATTTACTCATATAGAACTCCTTTCGCTTCTGTTGCTTTAGCCCAATCTATTATTCAAAGTATACAACTTGTTTTTTCTCTGAAGATTCGAATACAGCTTCCATCAGCTTCATAACTCTCATAACCTCGGGCATCTTGATCTTTTGCTCTTCTTCCTTCGCGATCGCCTTCATTACGTTACGATAGAAATCTCTGATATCACTATTCACAATATCAAGTTCCTCCGTACTGATGGTGTCATCTCTGCGGGGTGCCATCGTCTTTGTTAATCCTGCTGCGGTACGAACCGGAACTACGTCTTCCTCATTCTTGCCTACAGCGCGAACGATACGGCCCTTCAGACTCCAGTCCTCAATAATTGCTGTTCCATTCTGTCCAATCATATACCATCTGGGTAATGAGATAAAGTTGCTGGTACCAACCTCAACCAGAACATCTACACCGTTCTCAAAACCAAGCTGTACCGTGAAGCCATCATCTACCATAGTATTGGTAATGTTAGTAACGGTAGCAAATACAGTCTTTAACTTGGTGCTTCCCATCATCTGCAGAATCTGATCCAACAGGTGTACACCCCAGTCAAGTACCATGCCGCCGCCATGTTCTTTCTCCTGTCTCCAGTCGCCAGGGATTCCTCTGGAACCATGTACTCTGGATTCGATTCGATATACGTCACCTAATTTCTTCTCTTCATATATCTTCTTCATCGTGAGATAATCCTCGTCCCAACGACGATTCTGATGTACTGTGAAGAGCTTTCCGGTCTCTTTTGCTGTATCCATCATTTCCTGTAAATCAGTAGAACTCAATGTAACCGGCTTCTCGCTTACCACATTCTTACCCGCACGCATTGCCTGAATAGCGATCGGCTTATGAAGATCATTGGGTGTCGCAACCAGTACCAGATCAATCTGAGCATCTTCTAATAATTCCTCTAAGCTGTTATAACTATGCACACCGACTTCCTTAGCATAAGTCTTACGTGATTCACTGATGTCATAGATTCCTGCGACCTCTAATCCGTCAATATTCTCGATGGTCTCTCTGTGCCAATTGCCCATACCACCAAAGCCCACAATACCAAGCATATAATTTGTACCTTTCATTACTTATTAGCCTCCATATCCGTACTTATCTTAACGTAATCTAGTCTATATTTCATAATTATCTTTTCAAATAGCAACCTTACTGTCCGATTAAGCCCAGAACATCTCACCTCTGGCCTCATAGATTAATACATTCTTAAGGAAGCTAATTGCTTTTACTAAGCCTTCCTTGCCGGACATCAAGCTGTCCTCATGCTCAATACTCAGGGCATGATCATAACCGGCCATACGAAGCTCGGATATGATAGCCTTCCAGTACTCCTCACCGTTGCCATAGCCTACTGCTCTAAAGACCCAGGAACGATTCATCTCATTGCCGTAATGTCCAGTGTCTAATACTCCGTTCACTGCGGTATTGTACTTGTCAATCTTCGTATCCTTCGCATGGAAATGGAAGATTGCTCCTGCTTTCCCTAATTCACGGATACTTGCACAAGGATCCATACCCTGCCAAATCAAATGGCTTGGATCAAAGTTAGCACCGATCTCCGGTCCAACTGCTGCGCGGAGCTTTAATAATGTGCTGGTATTATAGACGCAGAATCCTGGATGCATCTCAAGAGCAAATTTGTTCACTCCATGCTGCTTAGCAAATGCCACTTTCTTCTTCCAGTAAGGAATCAAAATTTCATTCCACTGATAGTCAAGAATCTTCATATAATCCTCCGGCCAAGAGCAGGTTACCCAGTTTGGCATCTTGTCTTCCGGACTTCCGCCGGGGCATCCGGAGAAGGTATTAACGATAGAAATACCGAGCTTTTCTGCCAATAAAATTGCTTTTGTCAGGTCCTCATCAAATTTATCCGCGATTTCCTTCACAGGATGAACCATATTGCCATGGCAGCTTAATGCACTGATTTCCAGATTATGATTCTTTATGGTATTTTTAAATTTGTCCAGCTCTTTTTCATCATTTAATAATATATCGGGGTCACAATGCGCTCTTCCGGGATATCCGCCACAACCGATTTCTACTGTCTGAACACCGTTTGAAGACAAAAACTCACAAGCCTTATCAAGGGACATATCTCCTAAAACGACTGTAAAAGTACCTAATTTCATTGTCTTTCCTCCTATTATCTCAATATAAGATCTATCGTGACCATTCGGTCACTGCGGTTCTTACGAACCGATGCACACAAAATATGTAAAACACATATTTTGGCGCTGTCCAACTCAAAATCCTACGGATTTCTCGAGGATACTTAATAGTTATAATATATCATACATTTCTGCAACTTGATTATCTATGATTTTCTTGCTGATTATACATATTATCTTGCTATTTCTTTCCTTATAGCTGAGTTCTGGTTAGATCCGGATTCCATACATGAGAGGGTGCATAACCATAATAATTACGAAATATTCTGCCAAAATTGTTGTAATCAGTAAAGCCAACCGTAGCTGCTACCTCGGAAACGGTCATTTCCTTTTGCTCCAGCAGATGATGTGCTTTCTTTAGGCGAACCTCGTTGATATAATTCAGTGGACTCTGCCCAAGGCTTTCCTTGAACAGATGACAGAAACGGTATTCACTTAGATGAATTAATTCCGCCAAAGTCTGTATGACTATCGGCTCGGAATAGTTTGCATGGATGTACTGTAAAACCATATTCAATCGTTTCAGATTCTGCATACGTTTACTGTTTTCCTTATCTGACAGATTCTCAGCAACATAATTACGAAGCAGATAAGTGATCAGTTCATATATTTTACCCCTCATTGCCATCTTATATCCTGCTTGCTTATTCAACTCTTCTTGATAGATGTCCTGCATCAGCTTCTTTATATTAATATCAGAAGCAACAATGGATTTGAAGATCACGTTATAATTGGCAATCTCCTTGGAGAACGCAGCCATCTCAAATATAATAACCAGTGCTTCAAAGTTCTTCGTACGGCTAAAACCTTCATGCAGCTCGTTACTGTTGATGATCACCAGGTTGCCTTCTTCCATATTAAAGGGCTTATGATTACAATAGAAAATACCTTGTCCTTCAAGTACATAATGTAGCTCAATATGTTCATGCCAATGGGAAGGGCAATAAAGCCCAGGCTTTTTGATCTGCTGCTTGAACATCTGGACCGGAAATTCGGTATCGCTGATTATTTTTTTCTCATATAAACTCATATCATGCATACTATACCCTCCATTCTGCCACTTTTCTGGCATCGTAAGATACCCAAGAGCAAAAAAACCCTAAGATATCGATCATCTTAGGGTAGTTCATATTTGATTTAAAAAAGTAAATCTGATTTCTTCTTAAGTAATTTTGCACCGTTTAGTATAAGTAAAGTTCCGGATACCGTTCCTGCCACAATCAGCAGAATTCCCATAACAAGATTCCATACACCTACCGATTTCATTGTGTTATAGATTTTCTCCATCATATCTAATCCCTCCTTTATCTATCGGCAATCATCTTACCTAATTTTTCACACCGTACTGCTCATAATATGCGTCAATTGCAGATTTTAATGTATCATCAATTACAATTTTCCCATTATAGGGGCTATTATACAGATGCTCAACCACTTCCTGCATCGTAACAATTGCTGTAGTAGCAATCTGATAATTCTCCTCTATTTCAGAGAGAGCACTCTTACTACCCTGTCCTCTTTCCATTCGATCTACTGATACAACCAAGCCTAACACCTTGACCTGTGCCTGTGCTGATAAGATAGGCATTGTCTCTCCGATCGAGGTCCCTGCAGTTGTGACATCTTCTATAATGATAACCTTGTCGTCATCCTTTAGTGGAGATCCAAGCAAGATACCGGTATCACCATGATCCTTCACTTCCTTACGGTTAGAGCAGTATTTGATATCCTTCTGATAGAATTCGCTGATTGCCATCGTGGTGGCCACACTAAGCGGAATACCTTTGTATGCAGGTCCGAATAACACGTCAAAATCCATGCCGTATTTATCATTGATTGCCTTAGCATAATACTCACCTAGTCGTCTCAGCTGCGTACCTGTTCGGTAAAAGCCTGTATTGACAAAGAAAGGTGTCTTTCTCCCACTTTTTGTGGTAAAGTCTCCAAACTTTAACACTCCGCAATCTACCATGAATTCAATAAATTCCTTCTTATACTGTTCCATTCTCTTCCTCCATCTTGTTCCATTGTATCATAAATATCAAGAAATAATAGCATATATTTCAAATTAATAATATTTTTGTATCTATTCAGGCCAGCAGAAGTATTTGAAAACAGACCGTGAAAGCTTGCTTTCTAAGGGCCGTTTTAAAATACTTCTATTGGATTAATCCAATATAGCGAGGAAATCCGCAGGATTTTCGAGCCTGGGCTGAATAGTTATTAATTTTAGACTTAACTGAATTACTTCACACAGCCGATTAATTCCCTTATATCCTCAACATGATACTGTTTCATATAAGCTTCTATTCCTTCGAGCACTTCCATGGTTGCAGACGGATTAATAAAATTTGCCGTACCCACTGCGACCATACTTGCACCTGCCATGATAAACTCTAATGCATCCTCGGCACAGGTAATGCCTCCCATACCGATAATCGGAAGGGAAACTGCATGAGCCACCAGATATACCATACGTACTGCAATAGGCTTAATCGCCGGACCGGATAAACCACCGGTTTTGTTGGCGAGCAGACAAGCACGGCGATGAATATCAATCTTCATACCGGTCAGTGTATTGATCAAAGACAAGGCATCCGCCCCGCCAGACTCGGCAGCTCTGGCCATCTCCGCAATATCTGTAACATTGGGGCTGAGCTTCATTATGATTGGCTGCTTCGCACGTTTCTTCAGCTCTGAAGTGATCGACTCAACACATTTTGGATCCTGTCCAAATGCAATTCCACCTTCTTTTACATTCGGGCAGGAAATATTAATCTCCAGCATATCAATATCGCAATCCGACAGGCGTTCTACCACCTCACAGTATTCCTGTGTCGTCTTTCCTACGACATTGACGATTGTCTTCGTATTATACTGACGTAAAAAAGGAATATCTCTTTTGATAAATACCTCTACTCCGGGGTTCTGCAAACCGATCGCATTTAGCATCCCTCCATAGGTCTCAGCCAATCTGGGAGTTGGATTTCCTGGCCAGGGAATACTCGACACACCCTTTGTTGTGACTGCACCAAGCTTGGACAAATCAACATATTCGCTATATTCCATGCCGGAACCAAAGGTTCCGGAGGCAGTTGTCACCGGGTTCTGAAAGGTGACACCGGCCAAGGTTACATTCATGTTCATAGCTCCACCTCTTCCGCATAAAATACCGGTCCATCCTTACAAATTCGCTTATTCTTCACATTGCTGTGGTGATCCACTTCTTTTGACTTACATACACAGCCCAAGCAGGCTCCGATTCCGCAAGCCATTCTTTC
>JAGFXQ010000201.1 GCA_017861355.1 Bacillota bacterium | reverse complement strand
CAATGATATCTTGTCCCTTTAGACATAATTTAATGACCCAAAAGATGCCAAGCGACTTTACACCGCTTGGCATCATCTCTATCTTTTCAGCCAACCGTTTGGGATTTCTTTGATAGGGTCAGGCAGGATGAGTTCCTCTCCGAGCTTCGCGAATTCATTGGCTAGATTTTCATCTATTCTGCCCTCTTTGTTAGGACTGAGGTTAAGTATAAAATTCACATTCATCGGAAAACACGGATACATTTTCTCTAATGCCCAGGTAGCACTGGCAGGATTCGTTACTGCGTCAGTAGCACGCCAAAACCACGTTCCGGTTAACTTTTGACATAAAGCCCCAGGACCCTCAAAACCAGAAGATACATCCTGACCTGCGGCATTTTCAAAGAATAAAATATCTGAGCCATCAATGCCTTTCGTCCATCCAATATTCATCAGCAGACAGTTGGGTTGCAATGATTTTACCAATTCGTCAACTTCTTCAAAGGGTAACATCTCATAAGAAGGGCCACCCCAGGGGGAATTCCAACCGTCCACAATCAGGAATGGAATTTCGCCATAATTGGTCAAAAGTTCAGAAATCTGTCCTTTGATAATCTTTTTCTGCTCATCATTACAAGATTTTCTATTGATTCCGGCTGTTAAGTCAAGCACAGAGTAGTATAGTCCGGCCTCTATCCCGACCTTTCGAAATGCTTCAAGATAGGCTGCCACAACATCGGTCTTATTCGTTGCATTTTTGACGCTGTGTTCAGAATAGGCAGTAGGCCACATTGCGAAACCCTCATGGTGCTTTGTGATATATGCAGCAAACTTACACCCACCGCTTTTCGCAACAGCAGCCCACTGGTCGCAGTCCAGATTTAATGGATTCCAGTCTTTCTCATTGAAGGGATAAAGTCTGTGCTTATCGTTATTCTCACATTCGAATTCCCAGTCCTCAGTTTCACTCGAGTTAAACTGAACCGTACCGCTACTAAAGTGAATGAAAGTTCCCAACCTTAAGTTGATAAAATGTTTCTGCAGTTCCAATAAAGAAATCATATTTCTTACCTCCTTTTTCGGAATATTAGCATTTCCCTCTTTGATAGTAAATGAAAAACATAAAATTCAATAATATATAAAAAGAAATCATAAAATATCGAAATGACTTGTTGCTGTATAATGATTTTGCTATACTAAAAAATAAACACAGCATATCAAAAAGGAGACTTTACTTTGAAACAGAATAAGTCAAATAATATGAAATGTGATATACTGGCACCAAAGTTATATTTGGAAAATAAAGATTTTAATATGTGGGATTGCTATTCGGAATACGAGAGTAGCTACAATGACCATTTGCACTTTCACAATTTTTTTGAGCTTTCCGTAATCTACGAGGGAACCTCCCAATTCCTTATAAATGGGGAGTTATTTACAATGGGAAATAGAAGTTTGCAGCTCATACGACCATCCGATTATCATAAACAACTTACCGGAAACGGTGAGCACATTCGATACTATAACCTAATGTTTTCTGCAGAATTTCTTTCAGAACCGCTGCAGCATGAACTTGAAAAGGTGCAGCAGCCACTGTGCGCTACGGTTGGAATTGCTGAATGGGACGATATGATCAGGATGATCAGAAAAATATATAAAGAGTTTAAAGAGTCATCGGAAGATATACTAAGTCGGATTTATATTCGAGCCAATGTGGAGAACCTTTGCATCTTTTTGTTGAAGAATCAGAAAGTGGAGCATCACTTGAATATTCAGGTTCCGCAGGAGCCAATTCGAAAAGCGGTTTCTTATGTTCAGAAAAGCTATCGCAATCCCATACATTTGTCTGATGCTGCAAATGCAGCCGGATTATCTCCGACCTATTTTTCAATGGTGTTCCATAGCACAATGGGGATTACCTTTTCCAGATATCTAACAGAATACCGCCTGCAGATAGCGGAACGCTATCTGCGTTCAAGCGATCTTCCGATCAAACAAATCGCTGCAGTTTGTGGCTTTTCATCTTACCCATATTTTGTAACCGTATTTAAAGAACAATTTGGAGTTCCCCCAGGTTCCTGGCGTTCCAAAAATCAAGAACAATAGTAAAGAATAATTAGTTGCATGTCGAATTGTGTCACATTTTAAAGGAAGTTCATATAATATATTATACTCGAGCATTAGGAGGTGTATAATATTGTCTGAGTTCAAAGGAAATGCAAAAAAAGTTGAAATTGAAATGCCAAAAGGAAAAATTGTAGTACTTATCCCGGAGGCAGAATCAGTTAATTGTTCAGATATCAAAAGGTTAGAGGAGCAGCAATGTGAGACGGATTTAGGTACCAATAATGGAGTTCCGTCAACGATTTCCTTAACTTCTATTAGTGGTGGATTTGTTCAAAGCTATTCAACTACTGAGGAATTTGTGCTGTTTTTCGATCTAATATCTAGAAAAGTAATCTTGGAAGCAAAGAATTTACTAGCAAGAACCCTTAATAAAAAGGGAGAACTGGTGGACACAAAGATTGTTTCAAAAATTTTAAATCCTTTCGATGATTTTTTCTTGTGCAGGTTTAATGTGCTTTCATTAAATCCCGACGATCCAAATAATGGACCAATGCACACAAATCAATTATGGATTTCTGACCCGGTTATTACGTCTAATACCAGAAATATCGATGATATCATGGTATCAGGGAATAAGGGTATAAGTATTGTCTCTCCGGAGAAAGGATTTGTATTGTTTACAGAAGTATTTCAGAATGGTATGCTGTTAAGAAAGAATGTTTCTACCTTAATGATTGCAGCTACAGATCGCATAACCGATTACTTGTATAACGCAATAGACATTCCGCTATTATGAACAAAAGAACACCAGATTATTGAAGTTTGTTCCATATTCCCTCAGACGAATAAGCCTGGGGGAATTGGCTTTGTTGACCTAACTTTTACTCAGAATAAAGGATATATTTGAAGCAGTACAGGTGGTTCATATAAAGGAGGGTTTACATTACTTTTTGACGGAGACAGTATGGAGAGAAAGGAGGAATAAGTAAGTGTCCGAAGAGTTTATTAATTTAACACATGAGAACATAGCAGAGGAGCATTTGTGCTGCATCATAAGAAGCAATAAGCCGCATCAGGGTGTGGAAGCAAAAAGAGCGTGGCTGACGGAAAGGCTGACGGAAGGTCATGTGTTCAGAAAATTAAGTGCAAAAGGTTGCTGTTTTATTGAATACGCACCATTGGAATCAGCATGGACGCCTGTTGTTGGCAAAAACTACTATTACATTTATTGTCTCTGGGTCAACGGTGAGTTTAAAGGTAATGGTTATGCCAAAGCATTGATGGATTATTGCATTTCTGATGCAAAAGAGAAAGGCATGTCCGGCGTTTGTATGCTTGGCTCAAAAAAACAGAAGAACTGGCTTTCTAATCAGAATTTTGCAAAGAAATACGGATTTGAAACTGTTGATTCTACGGAAGATGGATATGAACTATTGGCGCTTTCGTTTGACGGAACAGCTCCAAAGTTTACGGATAAGGCAAGAAAACAGCAGATTGATAATCATGAGCTGACCATTTATTACAGCATGCAGTGTCCTTTTATTCATCAGAAGGTTAAAGAAATTAAACAGTACTGTAGTGACAACGCAGTTGCAGTTTCCATCAGACCGGTTGATACGCTAGAAAAAGCCAAAGATCTTCCTTGCGTTTTCAATAACTGGGGTACATTTTATAAGGGAAAATTTGAGACAGTGAACCTGCTCGATGTGGGGACGGTAGAGAAGATATTGAAAAAGTGAGACTCTTATCCTATGCCGAGATAGAGCGATAAAATTTCAATTGATAATAACTAACAAGGAATGTAGGAGTGATCATGGTGATAGGAGGTTTATATGACTAATAAAACAGAAAACATATTGGCACAGATCGTACAAGCATTTCATGGAATAAGTGGAATTGATGCCATCGTTTTGGGAGGTTCCCATGCAACAGGTACAGCTAATAAGGATTCGGATATAGATATAGGGATCTACTATGATGCAACGTCATTTGATACGTCATTATTTAGTCAAAAGGCTGTCTTACTTGATGATGAACACCGAAAAGACTTAATAACCAATCCCGGCGTCTGGGGTCCCTGGATTAACGGAGGAGGATGGCTGAGAATTGATGGTGTTCCTGTGGATATTCTTTTCAGGGATTCTGGAAAAGTTATTAATGTGATTGATAATTGTATTAATGGAATAATCACGATTGACTATCAATGCGGTCATCCGTTTGGGTTTGTGAATTCTATCTACATGGGAGAGGTTGCATACTGTAAAATTTTGAGTAGCAATAACAATATTATCTCTAAACAGAAAGAAAGAGTTGTGAGATTACCCAACAGCTACCGGAAAGCAGCCATAGAAAAATTCCTTTGGGAATGTGAGTTTTCCCAACAGTGCGGGAGAAAAGCAATCGGGAAAGGTGATGTTTTATATGCTGCCGGTTCTCTATTCCGAAGTGTGGTCAGTTTACTACATGTTTTATATGCGATAAATGGGATGTATATGATTAACGAGAAAGGCAGTCTAAATCGATTGTTAAGGCAAAAAGAAGCGTTTATCCCTAAAAACTTTACAGTCGACTCTGAGTCAGCATTAACAGAGTTGAGTATAAATACAATACAAGACAGTTTTGATAGAATCCAGGAACAGTATGATGAAATAATTAGATACTGTAGTCAAGAATTATAGATGAATTTCAAATTTTGGTTTGTGGTATTATCACAATCTGTATAAAGTATCTGTATAAAGTATCTGTATAAATGGCCAAGGCATAGTCTTTACGAAATGTGGTCTAATTGATATGCTTCACATGCCTTGGTTCCATAAAAATAATTCACAAATTGTAATTTGTGTATTGTCTTATCATTCATATTATGATATTGTATAAACTGTTATAACGGCTGTGACTGGTTAGGCAGGCAGGACCCTCATTGTAGAGAATCTATTCCTATGGATTAGCAATGTTGGTCTATTTTTTTAAAGTATCTTTTTGTAATAGAGATACGGCTAAGAGGAGGTCGGCTGTGAATAAGATTGTTCGAGTTATTAGTAATAACTTTGTAATATCGAAAGATGAAGATGATAAAGAAATTGTTATAAGAGGTCTTGGTATAGGTTTCAATAAGTCCCAAGGTGATATCATCCCTCAGGATAAGATTGAAAAGATATACCGAATGGATACCCCAAGACAAATCAATCATCTGACCGATCTGGTTGAGAATATGCCTTTGGATTATATCACCGTTTGTACACAGATTATAGAAAATGCTCAGTTGAATCTAGGAAAGAGACTCAGTCAGAACATCTATATAACATTGACGGACCATATCTGTTTTGCATTAGAGAGAAAAAAGAATGGGCTTGAATATAAGAATGAGATGTTATGGGAGATTAAAAATTTCTATCCTGCGGAGTATAAACAAGGGGAGCTGGCAATTGCCATTGTCAGGGACAAGCTTGGGACCGAGTTATCCGAAGATGAAGCAGGATTTATCGCATTACACATTGTCAATGCGGAACTGGAAACCGGAATGGGTGATATGGTTAACATTACAAAGATGATTCAAGGAATCATTGATATCATTGAAGACCACTATAAAATTACCCTTGATCAGGAAACTTTGGATTATGGAAGATTTGTCACACATCTGAAGTTTTTAGGCCAGCGGATTTTCAAGAATCAGACGATGCAGGAGAATGATAGTGATTTTACACGTATGATTCGTAACCTGATACAGGAAAAGTATCCGAAGGATTTCTTATGCGCGAAACGGATACAAAGCTACATTCAGGGGAATTTTGAACATTTATTATCAAACGAAGAAATGTTTTTCCTGATGACACATTTAGGAAAACTTATGAAAAGAAAAGATTAGGCTATTGCATACTGAGACACGCATGTAAAAGGCGTAAGAATGCACAGCTATAGAAACGAAATAAATATTTGGCTTGTGACCCATAGAGTCAAGGGGCAAGACCGCAAACAGATTTATGCTTATTCGAATGGTAATAAGTATGGATTTTTGTTGGCGGTCTTTTTGTTTTCAGAATTAATCTGTGATTATTCAGAATAATATAATTAATGTTTTATAGGAGGACAACGATGAAAGACAAGATTTTTAGTGTATTGCAAAGGGTAGGACGTTCCTTTATGCTACCGGTTGCGGTATTGCCGGTAGCCGGACTTCTTCTTGGTTTAGGAAGCTCTTTTACAAATGAGACAACACTGGCGACGTATAATTTGTTAGGAATTATGGGTCCGGGTACCGTGATATACAATATCTTAACCATTATGAGCAAATGTGGCAGTGTAATATTTGACAATCTGCCATTGATATTTGCAGTTGGTGTAGCGATTGGTATGGCTAAGAAAGAAAAAGAGGTAGCGGCATTAGCCTCTGTAATTGCATTTTTTGTTATGCATTCTGCAATCAGTGGTATGATAACAATATACGGCGG
>JAGFXQ010000200.1 GCA_017861355.1 Bacillota bacterium | reverse complement strand
CAGTGGGGTGAGAAGGAGCTGGAGGAATATCTTCCGAATCATTTAAAGAAGCAGATTGCAGAGAAAGGAGTGGAGTTCTATACCATCAATGCAATCGATATCGCGACTGAGATCGGCCTTGGAAACCGTATTAATATGATTATGCAGGGTGCATTCTTCAAACTAACCAAGATTCTTGACGAAGACATCTATATGAAAGAACTCAAAGCCGGTATTCATAAGCTTTATGGCAAAAAGGGTGATAAGATTGTCAAGATGAATGAGGATGCGGTAGACAAGGGTATCAAATCGGTTCATAAAGTGAACATTCCGAAAGAGTGGAGCACTCTGAATAAGGATCAAACAGCTAAAGCAGAGGAGCCGGAATTCATTAAGAAAATCATGCGTCCAATGTCAGAATTGAAGGGTGGAGAGCTTCCGGTCAGTGCATTTAACGGACGCGAGGATGGAACCTTCCCGAGTGGTACAACCGCTTATGAGAAGAGGGGAATCGCAGTCAATGTACCGGAATGGATTGAAGAACGTTGTATCCAATGTAACCAATGCTCCTATATCTGTCCTCATGCAGTAATCCGTCCATTTCTACTTGATGAGGAGGAACTTAAGAAAGCTCCGGAGACCTTTGTAACAAAGAAGGCCAGTGGTAAGAACTTGGAAGGTTACCAGTATAAGATACAGATCAGTCCTATGGATTGCACTGGCTGTGGCAATTGTGCAGATATCTGTCCAGCGAAGGGTAAGGCTTTGATCATGCAGCCGATTGAGACACAATTGTCCGTTCAGGTGGAGAATTGGAAGTTTGCTATTGAGAATGTAAGCTTCAAGGGTGATATAGCTTATACACCTACATTTAAGGACAGTCAATTCAAGACTCCGTTGATTGAATTCTCCGGTGCTTGTGCTGGCTGTGGCGAGACACCATATATTAAGCTGATTACTCAATTATTCGGAGAACGAATGATGATTTCGAATGCTACCGGTTGTTCTTCGATCTGGGCAGCTTCTGCGCCAAGTACTGCGTATACTACGAATCGGGAAGGAAAAGGACCCTCTTGGGCTAATTCTCTGTTCGAGGATAACGCAGAATTCGGCTATGGTATGTATCTTGCAGTAAAGCAGTTACGGAACAAACTGGAACAGAATATGAGAATTCTTATTGACAATAATGTGGAGGAGAAAGTAAAAGAAGTCCTTCATGATTGGATTCATTATAAAGAAGATGGGAAAGCATCCGAGGAAGCGGGCCGAAAGGTATTGGAGGCATTGGAGAGTTTCACTTCGACCGATATTGAAATCACGATGTTAGTAAATGACATCAAGCAAAATAAGGATTATCTCACGAAACGTTCAGTATGGCTCGTAGGCGGCGATGGCTGGGCCTACGATATCGGTTATGGCGGACTGGATCATGTGATGGCATCCGGTGAGGACGTAAATGTACTTGTCTTTGATACTGAGGTATACTCCAATACCGGAGGACAGGCATCGAAATCAACTCCGACTGCAGCGATCGCAAAGTTTGCTGCCTCCGGTAAGAAGCAGGGTAAGAAAGATTTGGGTCGAATGATGATGTCTTATGGTAATGTGTATGTTGCACAAGTAGGTATCAATGCAGATAATTCACAACTGATGAAGGCACTGAGAGAAGCAGAAGAGCATCATGGTCCTTCTATCATTATCGCCTATTCTCCTTGTATCAACCATGGTATTAAGGAAGGTATGGGTCGAAGTATGGCAACGATTAAGAAAGCAGTACAATGTGGATATTGGCATCTGTATCGGTATAATCCCGCCTTGAAAGACGAAGGAAAGAATCCCTTTGTTTTAGATTCTAAGGAGCCAACCGAAAGCTTTCGTGAGTTCATTCTAGGACAGGTTCGATATAGCTCCCTGGCGCAGGAATACCCGGACAAAGCAGAAGAATTATTCCGTCAGGCAGAAGTCTTATCGAAGGAGCGCTATGCAATCTATAAGCAAATGGCAGATGCGGAACCAATCAAAATCAATATGAATGAGTAAATTTATGTAAAATACAATCAAAGTTAATTAGACCGGAGTTATGGAGCTTTCATCCTTCCTAACTCCGGTTTGATTTTGATTAAGAACAGTCTTTTCATGGATTAATATGGATACATAATTGATATGGCTGCTACTCAATTTTTACTGGATTGGTAGGTTTAGAAAGGTCTGGTGTTTTTATCCTCGAAAAATGCAATATGAAGCCAGCCATTCCAGTATTTACATGGGTTTTTACGATATTCCCTACTTATCAAGTTGTGATTTTGTGCTATAATTAAGAGTGTCAAATGATACATTATATGTAGTTGTATTCATACTAGGAAGAAGGGTGGCGTTGCATGATAGAACATTTGCTAAAGTCCAACACGAAAACGATACGAACAGAGAATATTCAAGTAGTCTATAATCTTATTTTTCAAAATGCCCTCTATAGCATTGAGTGTTATAAATCGGATACCGATTTATCGAATCCGAATAACTATTGCTTGATAGAGGATATTACAGATGATGAGGGAGAGGCCGAGAGCTTTCTTCAGTTAATGGCAAGAGGAAAAGTATTTCCAGTACATATTAACGATATGGCAATCGATTTCTTTCGGGATTAACAACATAATTTGTAGCATACAAAAGATGCCTATAGTGTAAACGATAGGTTTTGGAGTACGTGATAAAAACAGGAAGGTAACTTTCTGTAACATATCATGGACGTAAGATTATGACTACATAGAATGACGAGAAAAGGACTGTCGCACTGAATTGTGCGACAGTTTTTTCGTTATACGAAAGTCTAACTAAGTGAATAAAATTGCCTTATTTTGAGAAAATAGTCTATATGCAATGTAAACAGCTTGGAAATGAGGTGAATTATGGAACAGAAGATCAACTCAAATAGTATCAAGGAATTATTTGCACAGAGTGGAGATGTTCTGGTAAGACCAATTAAATTGAATCAAACCGGGATAACCTTTTCCATCTTCTGCGTAGATGGACTAATCAATTCAGATCTGGTGGATCAAGCAATTCTGCAAGCTTTATATTCGGATCCATATCTTATAAAATGTACAACACAACGACAGTTTATGGATTATTTGCTCGGTGCCGGAGCATATCATGTCTTCACGAAGGAAGAAGCAGAGTATTCCAAATTAATTAAATATGTACTGAGTGGTATGGTAGCTTTTCTGTTTGATGAAGAGGAGAAGGCAATCGTATATGATATTCGAATGTTTGAGAAACGTTCTATCTCAGAACCCTCAGAAGAGGCTGTCATCAAGGGATCCAAGGATTCCTTTGTCGAGGTAATGCGAATTAATACTGCACTGATTCGAAGGAGAGTACGTTCCGAACATTTAGTGGTAGAAAGCTTAAGTGTAGGTAAACTGTCTAAGACGGACCTATCCTTAATCTATATAAGTGACATAGCCAATATGGATACGGTCAATAAAATCAGAGATTTAATTACGGATATCGATATAGACAACCTGTCAACACCGGCATTTATCGAAGAATTTCTAGTTGAGAATAAGAAGAGCTTATTCCCGCAGATTATGTTCAGTCAGCGGCCGGACCGTATTGCGGCTAATCTGACGGACGGAAGAATCGCCCTGGCTGTAGATGGATTTCCCTTTGTATATCTGCTTCCTTGTCAATTGCCTATGCTGATGCAGTCACCGGAGGATTATGCGAACCATTTTTATGTTGGGTCAGCACTTCGCATGCTTCGCTATATAGCAATGGTTATAACACTTTTTCTACCGGCCTTCTATATTGCTGCAACCACATATCAGAATCAGATGCTACCGGTTCAGTTGGCATTATCAACTCAGGCAGCAAAGCAGAATGTTCCATTCTCCTCGTCATCGGAGGTGTTGGGGCTGTTACTGGCCTTCGAGATTTTAATCGAGGCAGGACTTCGGTTACCGAAGACGATCGGTACTGCCATGTCCATTCTCGGAGGTATTGTGGTTGGACAAGCAGCGGTTTCTGCAAATATCTTATCACCGCTGGTCGTTGTAATTGTCTCTTTGGCTGGAATTGCAGGCTTTATTGTACCTAATCAAGACCTGAGCAGCGGTATTCGTGTGGTTCGCTTCATTCTTGCAGTGGTAGCCGCCACAGGTGGTTTTTTTGGACTTGCAATCGGTCTAATCATCTTATTGACACATCTATGCAGTCTGGATAACTATGGAGTGGCTTATTTATCACCCTTTGTTGACATTGATGAGAGCAATCATAAGGATACCTTGTTCCGCTTTCCCATCAGCTATTTTACGAAGCGACCGCAGAAGATTGTACCCAAGAACCGCATCAAACAGACGAACGAAGAAGGGAAAGAGGTATGATGTTGAAGAAGTTAATATTTCTTATTCTGCCCATCCTATTGTGTGGCTGTACTCATGATATGAATCGGGAGGAGATAGATGAAATCGATCTTGTACTGGTGCTTGGTATTGATTACGATCAGAACGAATTTAGTGTCAGTGCGCTTTATAGTACCGGCAGTGGTGGAGCTTCGGGAGCCGGAGTAGGTACAGGTAAAGAAGAACTGGTAAAGGGAGAAGGAAAGACGGCTTATGAGGCATTGGAGAATCTGAAGCTGAACAACAAAAAAAATATCACCTTGGCACAGGCCGGATCGTTTTTGATTGGGGAAGCTGCTGCGAAGAAGGGCATTGATCAAAGTCTGGATTTTCTTAAACGGGATGAAACAATTAAGATGGAGGCATTAGTCTATATCATCAAAGAGAAGAAGGCAGAAGATTTTATCAAGGAAGGCATTAAGAATAAACAGACTATTCATGAGGATCTTAAGGCAATCGAACAAAAACAACTGAAGCTTCTTACTAGAAATGACAATACCTTTGTTAATATCTTAAATGATATGGAACAAAATTATTCCAGTGTTCTGATACCGTATCTGTTAGCGGAGAAAGCCGGCTTTCGAATGGAAGGCTATGCTGTGTTTGATCAATTAAAGCTGGTAGACTACCTGGATCGTGAAACCTCCGACGGTGTTAATTTTATTCGAAACATTATGAGAAGCTATCCGATTTATCTTAAGGATGAGGTGAGTCTGGCAGTATCGTATACCAATACGAAGCTGAAAGCATCCGTGAATAATGATACTATACTGGTTACAATCAAAGTGGATTTTGAGACGATGATGAAGGAGATACTCACGAAAGAGAATGTATTTTCCGGAGAGGAATTGCTTCAATTAACCGAGGCTCAAAATGAATATATAGTTAACATCCTGAATAAACCGGTGCAATATTCACTCAACAAGGGACTCGACATCCTTAATCTTGCTCGACTGGTTGAGAACCAGAATGTGAGTGATTGGAGTACTATTGAGGGAGACTGGAATAACAGAATCGGTGGTATTCAATTTAAATATCAAGTCCGGTCTCAGATTACAAAATCCTTTATTCTTGGGAATAAATAAGAAATGATTAACCTGATATAGAAGCCAATTTGTGGTGATTATTATAGAATAAAGACTACAGATATAACTTAGAAAGGTATGACTTATTATGATTTATGTATTTGGTATTACAATCCTCTATACTTTGGTCCATCAGAGAGATAAGCTCCTTCGTTCAAAGAAAAATTTAGTTCTGTATCTACTACTATCCACAATAGGATTGGCGATGGGTATCATCTATATCATCAATCCGTATCTACCCAGCATATCACAAGCACTCGAAAAATATATGGAATGAGGTGAGAAGAGTTGAACCGAGAAGTAACACTTCGACAAATTACATTCATGTATCTGTTTATCTCTATCTCGACGATACTTCGGCAGGTTCCAAGTATGCTTGCAATGGAAGCGGGGAGAAGCGGATACTTAAGTCCCTTGGTATCCGTTGTGGTAACGGTTCCATTAACTGCCATCGTAATATTCTTGATCAAGTCTTTTCCGGGCTTGAATATTTATGAAATCATGGTACAGTTGATCGGGACTTTTTTATCTAAAATTATCATTCTGTTTTATATGATCTGGCTATTCATGGCAACCACAGCCAAGGTGACCGCTTATAGCCTGACACTGGAATTTACTTTAATGCCGAGAACCAGATCAGACTTTTTTATGACGATCATGATTCTATTGGTTCTCTATGCTTTGTTGCGCGGTATTAAGACAATATTTCGCTTTTCAGAACTGACACTGGGAACGATACTGATCTTATTCGCTATTCTGTTTGTATGTGCAATTTCCAGATTAAGAACCGATTACCTTCTTCCAATCTCTACGGTACATCTAAAGGAAACCGTATTGGCTACAAAATATGTTGTAGCAGTAGGAGGAAATATAATCATAGCATTATTTTTTGCAGACAAATTCGGTATTGCAATTACAAAATCACAATTTCACAAGCTTTGGTTTGGTACCTTGACCTTTACTGTACTAGCTTTTATTATTACCTTCTTTACCTTTGGAATCTCGGGTACAAGCCTAACTGCGAATCTGCCTTTTCCGTTTTATATCACAGTGAA